>NZ_CBAYMC010000003.1:0-45812 GCF_964826245.1 Armatimonas sp.
GGGACGTGTCTGAACTGGGGCTGTATTCCGACCAAAACGATGATCGGCTCGGTCGCGGCGCTGCACACGCTCAAGCATGCGAAAGACTTTGGCCTCACGGCAGAGAATGTCGGCTACGACTTTGGGGCGCTGATGGGGCGCAAGGACAAGATCGTCACGGGGCTCAATAAAGGCGTCGAGTTTTTACTCAAGAGCGTGAAAGTCAAGCATATCGCAGGCTACGGCAAGATTTTAGATAAGAACACGGTCGAGGTGACCAAGGCTGATGGCTCGGTCGAGAAGATCACCACCGCCAATATTATTATTGCTACCGGCTCTGTTCCGAGCAAGGTGCCGATTCCCGGTGTGGACAGTGCCGATATCTGGGTGGACAACGCGGCGGTCAAGGCCAAGAAAGCCGCTGGCACGCTAGCAACCGGCCCGCTCTGGACCAGCAACGAAGCCGTCAGCGCTCAGAACGTCCCCGGCGAGCTGGTGATTGTCGGCGGTGGCGTGATTGGGGTGGAGTTTGCCTATGTCTATGCGGGACTGGGCTCGAAAGTGACTGTGCTGGAGTTCCTGCCGCGCGTGATCGCCAACATGGACGAGGATCTTTCTAAAGAGCTGGCCAAGAGCCTGAAGAAGCAAGGAATTGTGATTCAGACTGGCGTCAAAGTGACCCGTGTCGAAGACAAAGATGGCAAGAAAGAAGTGTTCTTTGCCGGTGAAGATGGTGCGGAGAAGAGCCTTCCCGCCGATGTGGTGCTGATCGCCACGGGCCGCACGCCCTTTACGACCGGCCTTGGGCTGGAGAGTGTGGGCATCACCTTGGGCTCGCCCAAGGGCCGCGCCGCGATTGCGGTCAACAACAAGCTCGAAACCAGCGTCCCCGGCATCTACGCCATTGGCGACGTGATCGGCTCTGGGCTGGCGCACACCGCCACGGCGGAGGGGCTTGTGGCGGCGGAGAATATCTGCGGCCACGCGGCGACCATGAGCTATAAGGCGATCCCGAGCTGTATCTACACCGAGCCGGAAGTCGCTGCCGTGGGTCTTACCGAGGCGCAGGCCAAGGAGCAGGGCTACGATGTCAAGGTCGGCACCTTCCCTTTCCGCAACCTCGCCAAGGCCATGGCAATCGGCCAGACTGAGGGCTTTGTCAAAGTCGTCGCTGAGGCCAAGTACGGCGAGATTTTGGGGGTGCACATCATCGGCCCCCACGCCACCGACCTCATCATGGAGGCTGTCGTCAGTATCCAGCTAGAGAACACGGTGGATGAGCTCATGAAGACCGTCCACTCCCACCCCAGCCTCGCCGAGGCAATGGGACAGGCCAATGAGGACGTCAAGGGCTTGGCAATCGACAAGTAGCATATTGCACAGTGAGCAAAAGGCGAGGGGCCTCCCCTCGCCTTTTGCGTTTCGGCCAAGGAGCCTTTTATGTGGTCAAGAGAGCTTTGTTTCTTCGGGCGCTGGGACTTGCGCGGCAAAGAGCGTGCCATCACGGTTAACAGTGGCAGCTATGTCAAGGCACGCTTCTCAGGCACAAGCCTCAGGGCGAGCTTTGATCTCTCTCTGAATAAACCGCACTGCGAGTGCACCAAAGAGGGCTCGTATCCCACGATTGCCTGGCAGATTGATAGCGGCGCGTGGCAGGAAGCCGAGATATCTGCAAGCGTTAAGCTCGCCCAGGGGCTAGGTAAGGGCTCGCACACCGTGATGTTAATCGTGCGTGGCCTTGACGAGCACCAGAGCCGCTGGATGCCGCCGCTGGTTGCCAGCGTGACGTTCACCGGGTTTGAAGCGCAGAAGCTAGAGCGGGCGCTTCCCGCGTGGCGAAGGCCCAAGCTCACGATGGAGTTTCTGGGCGATAGCATCACCGAGGGCGTGATCGTGAATGAGGGACGCGCGGGGGTGCTTCCGGGCATTCCCTTCACCTGGCCCTGGCTCGCCGATGCACGGCAGTCCTACGCGGCGCAGACCGCACTGGCGCTCGGGGCGGAGTGGCGACAAGTGGGCTTTGGGGCGACGGGCCTAAAGCTTGTGGGAAGCGGCGGTGCGCCGGGAGCCCTAGCAGCGTTTGACTTCTTCTACGCCGGTTGCCCGCGTGATAAGTGGCAGCCCGATGTGGTGGTCATCAATCAAGGCACCAACGAGCCGCCTTCTCCTGAGTACCAGGGGCTCTATGGTCAGTACCTGGCGCAGCTACGCCGTGCCTACCCTAAGGCGAAGCTTGCCGCCCTGCGCCCGTTTGGTGGCGCACACGGTGAAGATATCAAGGCTGCGGTGAGTGCTTGTAATGCTGCGGGGGACTCGCGCATGTACTACATTGATAGCACAGGCTGGTACACAGGGCCCCTGCATCCCAATATTGAGGGAAGTGCCACACTTGCGGAGAAGCTGGTGCACGCTCTGAAGACACAAGTTTTATAACTTTCTCCATGGTTCTTGACAAAATCTAACCGTTTAGATAAAATGCGACGGTATCAATCATGGTAACGATTCGCGATGTTGCAAAAGAAAGTGGCGTGTCCGTGGCGACCGTCTCCTATGTCCTGAACAATGGCCCCCGTGCCGTTCGCCCCGAGACACGAGAGCGGGTTGTCTCCACCATGCGTCGCCTTAACTACCATCCCAATGCCGTCGCACGGAGCCTCGTACGCAAGCGCACCCACATGATGGGGATTCTGGTAGGCGATGAGCAGTCCGAGATCGTGAACAATAACTACTACGCCGGAGTTCTCGCGGGCGTCTTTGCAGGAGCACGGCAGCGCGGCTACAATATCACGTTTTTTACCGCAGCAAGCACCGACAAAGACATCGAGCATCATATTCGAGCGCAGCGGCCTGATGCCATGCTGATGATCGCCCCCCGGCTCGGGCAGGATCTTCCCAAGCGCCTGAAAAGCGTCGGGGTTCCCCTGGGAGTTGTGGGAGCCGGAGATTCCTACGAAGACGATGCGGCGATCTGTGTGGACGTGGACAATCGGGCGGGAATGCGGCTTGGGATGCAGCATCTTTGGGAGCGCGGGCACCGCAAGATTGTGTATGCGATCGGCGATCCGAACCAGGAGAGCACGCAAGTGCGGCGCATGGTTTTTGAGCAAGTTCTACGTGAGTGGGGAGTGGAGCCAAGCGAGCACGACTTCATCGCGCACTCGTTTCATAAGGAAGTCGTGTATACAGCGGTCGAACAGCGCTTGCAGCAGGCTTCTCTCCCCACAGCGATCTTTGCCGGCAACGACGGTATCGCGCTGGCTACCCTTCAAGCAGCGCGTGACTTGGGGAGGCGCGTCCCAGAAGATATCGCCGTGATCGGCTACGACGACTGGCCCATCGCCTCGTACATGACACCAGGTCTAACGACCATACGGCAGCCCATGCACGAAATCGGAGAAGCCGTCGTGCAGGGCCTCGCGAACCTTATAGAGAAGAAAAGCGTCAAAGCCGAGACGAGAGTGAAGCGTTTCCCGCCAACTCTGATCATCCGGGACTCGACGTAAGAAAAAAAGAAGATCAGACACCAATTCAAACCTAACGTAAGGAAATTTGCAATGAATAGCAATAAGAGAGCGTTTACGCTTATTGAACTCCTCGTGGTGATCGCGATTATCGCGATTCTCGCCGCGATTCTTTTCCCGGTCTTTGCCCAGGCCCGTGAGAAAGCACGCTCCATCAGCTGCCTCTCCAACCTGAAGCAAATCGGCACCGCGTCCATGATGTACATTCAGGACTACGATGAGACCTACATGTGTGGCTGGGGTGAGCCCGATGGGAGCACGATGTGGCGCTGGGTGCTCAACCCTTATATCCAGAGGAACGGGACATCCATGTACAACGGTAATGCTACCAACAATAGCATTCTGATCTGTCCCAGCACCCGTATTGGGGTAACGAGCTATGGCTACAACCAAGCACACTTCGCCAACCGCTGGGCTCAGGCACCTAATGGAAACTGGAACAATGGTGGCATAGGCATGGCCGCTATTACGGAGCCTGCAAACCTCGTGATGATCGGAGAAGCCGCCAAGTCAGGACGTACCTCACCTGGGATTGATCCCAACTATGCTGATGGCTCTGCCTACTGTGGCACACGCAATGGCACCGCAGCCAACAACCCTGCGGACTGTGGGCCTTACCGCTTTAAGGCAGACACCTGGAAAAAGGATCCAGGCGATCCGACCTGGGATGCAACGGTGGACTGGGACATGGCAATGCCGGGCGATGGCAAGGGTGAGTGGAATATCGCATCAGGTCAGGGCAACAACGGTAGCCGTCGTCCGCTGTTCCCGCACAGTGGTCTGGGTAACTTTGTCTTTGCCGATGGTCATGCTAAGGCGATACAGGGTGGCAAGCTTGCAGTTAAGATCGGTACGCCCGACGATATCTGGCATAACCGCTAGTTCGTCTACCAGGAGGTACACCTGTACTTTCTGGTAAGAAAAGGGGGAAGCGATTGCTTCCCCCAATTTTTGATCTCCTATGCGTCAGCGTCGTTTGGTTACAACCCTCGCCTTCCTTCTAGTGCCTCTCGCCGGGGTTCTTTGGTGGCGTGCCGCCCGTTTCCTTCCCTCCTCCCGAGAAAGGGAAGCGGTACGTCTGTCCCTGCCTGAGCTAGAAAAAGGGTTTCCCTCCCACCAAGACGACCCTATTTATCTCTACCACCTTGGGAGTCGTCTACAGGCGGCTGGCCGCTCCGAGGAAGCTCTGGGCATTCTCGAGCGTGCCGCAGGGCTGAGTCCCGATGAAGTTCGAATCCGTCGCGCTTGGACGGATGTACTGATGGCAACGGGGCGTGTCACGGGTGCGCAGGGCTATCTTCAGGAGTTTGTGAGGAGCCACCCCAGTAGCTCTGAGGGACACACCCTACTCGGTGAGTTCTACGGCTCGCAAAACTCGATGGAGCGCGCCCAAGAGGAGCTAGAGACAGCGATCCGGCTGGACTCCCAGAATAGTCATGCCTGGACACTCCTTGCCAAAGTGCGCGACTACTTCTTCAATGCGGGGGGAGCGCGTGAGGCGGTACTTGCAGCTCTCAAAGCGGATCCTCAAAACGCCGATGCCCATGCCTACCTGGGTCGCCTGGAGACTAAAAGTAATCCTGAGGCCGCTATCGGCTCGCTCCGTGAAGCCGTGCGTCTTGCCCCAGAGCAGAGTGAGTTCTCCCGAGCGCTTGCCGGGCTACTGCTGGACACCACAAAACCAGAGTCACTCACCGAGGCGGAGGGGCTTCTCCGTAAGCTACAGAGCACTCGCCCCGAGGATGCAGAGAGCATGCGTCTTCTGGGCCGGGCCTTGCTTCTGCGAAAGCAAGTCGCCCAAGCGCTCCCTCTACTTGCGAAAGCCGATACTTTAGCGCCAAGCGAGCCACTGGGAGCCAAGTACTTGCTAGAGGCCTATCGCCTTGCAGGAGAGACCACGCAAGTCAATCGCTGGCAGAAAATCTACGAAGAGCGCCAGAAAGATGCCGAGGCAGCTCGCCAGCTACGGGATCAGCTCGTCAAAGACCCCAAGAACAAAGACACACATCGCCAGATGGCACATCTCATGGCAAAGCGTGGTCAGCCGGAGCCGACCCTACGTCACTATGCCAGCGCTATTGGAGCCGCACTCGACTCTCCCAAGGCACTCATTCTCGCTGCCAACGACCTGACAGAGTTTGGTTTTGGGAAAGAAGCTCTCGCGCTGGCGCGTCTTGCCGTGCGGCATGGACAGAACAACCCAGGTGCCCTAGAGGCGCGGGGCAATGCCTTACTCTCCCTGGGACGTATCCGCGAAGCCTCGGTGGACTATGCCCAGATCAGCGACCTCCAGCGCGAGAAAATGCCGATGTATCGCCAAAAGCTTCTTGCGGCCATCCAGAAACAACAGCAAAACCCAACACCAGGTGAGCGCACTCTTTTGGACGTTCAGCAGAGACAGCAAGCGGAGATTGGCCCTCGGCGGACCACCAACGAGCTGCTAGGACTTATTGAAAAAGCACTGGAAAAAGAGCCGGAGAGCATCGCTCTTCTCTCAAAGCGCTTTGAGATGCTGGTGGCGCGGCGGGAACGCGATAAGGCCCTGGCTTGTGGCGCTCAGCTCTTGGCTCTCTCGCCTGAGGATACACAGACACATGCACGTATGGCGGCGCTCCTGACAGATACGGACGATGCAAAGTTTGATCCGGCTCAGGTAGAGAAGCACCTCGATGAGGCCGACCGCGACCCTCTCGTCCAGCCCACCCTACACTATGTTCGTGGCCTCCTGGCGCTCCGTCGCCAAGACTGGCCCGTCGCCGTCACGGAGCTTCGACAGGCCATTGCCATGGACCCTAGCAGCGATATCGCATACCTTCGCCTTGCTAAAGCTGAGCGAGCCGCAGGGAATGAAAAAGAAGCCGCAGAAGCAACACAGATCTATGACCAGCGGCGGCGCAGTAAACAAGAAGAAGTGGATCTACTCATGGAGATTGCAGATCACCCCAATCAAAAATCTGGCTACCAAAAAGCCATCCAGTACTACCGTCAAAAAGACAGAGCAAGTGAGGCGGATGCAATCCGTCGGGAAGCGATCCGTCGTTTTGGCAGTCTCTGAGACAGAGTCTCAAAACAACCAAGAAAGGCCTTAAAACAATGAAAAGTGAAATAAAACCCCTTTGGATTGCTCTGGCAGCAATCGGAGCGATTCTTCTTCTAGGAGTTCTCTACAAAGTATTCCTCGCAGAGCCTCCTATCCCTGCTGGAGTTTCAAAAGAAGAAGAGATGAAGCACAAAGGCATGAACGCCAAAAACTACTCGTCGAGCTACCAGCAGCAGTACACCAGCGGTGCCCCGCGTGCGGGTTCCCCCGGTCAGAGTGGTGGCTATGGTGGCGGTTACGGCGGTGGCTACGGCGGAAGCCGCCCCAGTGGCTATGGCGGAAGCCAGGGAGGTTATAGCGGCGGTGCACCGCGCTAACCAACATCGTTTACAGGCACTGCTGACTTCCTCTCTGGCGATAGCCGGAGGGGGAGTTTTGCTTGCGGGTTGCCCTAAAGCAAAAGAAGGCGCCACTCGCGAAGCGCCGCTCTTTCGGAGTGTCCTTGCGGAGTCTGGGATACGCTACCAGTGGGAGATCCCGGGCAAGCGCCCCTTAAATATCCTCCAGACCATCGGCAACGGGTGCGCGTTTTTAGACTACGACGGCGATAGCAACCTTGATATCTTGCTCGTCGGCCCCAAGCCTGCACTTTTTAAGGGGGATGGTAAGGGAAAGTTTGTCGATGTCTCAGAAACGACGGGAATTGGGGCGCTGTCCGGGCACTTTCTGGGCTGTGCTGTCGGGGACTACGACGGAGACGGCTTTTCGGATCTCTATCTCACCGGCTGGCGTGAGGGTCGGCTCCTGCACAACAATGGGGGTAAGGGCTTCACCGATGTCACTGTCGCCCAAGGGCTGTCCCCCGAAACGTGGGGAACATCGGCGGCTTTCGTGCCGCGCAGGCGATCCGCGCAGCTAGATCTTGTTGTCTGTAACTACGCCATTTTTGGCCCCGAACCTGGCATCAAGCAGCTCTGTGAGGCAAAAGACAAGTCCGGCAAGATGATCCTGACTTCCTGTGGCCCCCGTAGCTACACCCCCGTTCCCGCAGCTCTCTACCGTTTTTCTCCCACCGGAAAAGCGCAGCGGATTGTTTTAAAAGCCTCGACGGGGCGCGGTCTCGGCGTGGCCGCACTCTTCCCCGAGGATGAGACCGCTCCCTACATCGCCTTCGCAAACGATGAGATCTCAGGGGACCTTCTCCAAGAAGGCTCCAGCGGCTTTACCAATCTCGCAACCACAGCAGGAACCGCTTACGATCGCGATGGAAATGTGCACGGTGGGATGGGCACCGACTGGGGCGATGTCGAAAATGATGGCCGCCTTGATCTTCTTGTCGCCACGTTTCAGAACGAGGCCAAGTCGCTCTATCACAACGAAGGTAGTAAAGTTTTCTCCGACATGGCGTACCCCGCAGGCATTGGTAGCACGACCACGCCACCTGTCGCCTTTGGGATTCGTTTCCTTGACTTCGATAACGACGGCTGGCTCGATGTGGTCGTAGCCAATGGGCATGTACAAGACAATATCGCGGAGATAGACACGAGCACAACTTTCCGTCAGGCATCCCAGCTCATTCAAAACAAAGGCCTCGGAGCCAACCGCTACGCCCGCTTTGACGATATCAGCAAGCGCTGCCCTGATCTTCAGAAACCTATTGTTGGGCGAGGACTGGCCACAGGTGACTTCGACAATGATGGACAGATAGATGTGCTTATCGTGGATGCCGAAGGAGAGCCCCTACTTCTCCACAACGAGAGTCGTAGTAAGAGCCACTGGCTGGGGATAAAGCTCGTGGGTAAAGGCCGAAATCGGGATGCCTACGGTGCCCTTGTCACCCTTGAGCTAGAGGGCCGCAAGATTGTCCGCCACTGCCACGCCGATGGCTCCTACATGTCCTCGTCTGATGCACGCGTCCACTTTGGTTTAGGGGCTGCCACCAAGATAGAGCGCCTTACGGTTCGCTGGCCCAGTGGTCAGCTTCAGACGATAACGGAGCTTTCTCTAGACCGCTATACCACTCTTCAAGAGACCACAAAATAACTTATCTCCCGCCTAAAGGCAGGGAGCTTTGACAGTGGAGGGAGGCGAAATCAGGCCACATTCTAGACATTGGAATTTGCATTGAGATTTTCGATTATGCTTATCGCAGTAGCCACAGGTAGAGCAAGTACGGGAGGTGTTGCGTGGATCAACCAGAACCACGGGCACTCCTGCACGTCTTGCCTTGTAGCTGACAAACTGTTTAAGCTGATCGAAACTCCAGTTTCCAAGCTCAAAACGCATTTCTCCCCAGAGGTTCGAACCTCCGTCTCTGTTCATAACCGAAGCCCGTTCTCGAATCCCACTAAGGTCTTCAAGAGCGATTGCCTTACCAGAGACAGCAGCCGATTCGACAAGGCGACGGCTGATATTGTGGTTTACCCATTTGGTAAACCGAGATTGACGACGGCGCAACTTCTGAAGGTGCCGCTTTGCCGACTTAGAACCATGCTTTTTTGCGGTATGTTGAAGCCCCGCTTTGAGCTTTCGCATTCGGCGACGGAGGGAACGAATAGACTCTCCGCTATATTGGTTTCCTTCGCTGTCAGAAGCAATCTGAACAATGCCAAGGTCTACACCAATATACTCAGTGGCTTCGTTCTGAGGGGCTTCTGCAATGTCGCAGACGACCATAAGATAAAACTCACCACCGATAAAACAAAGATCGCATTCGCCTTTTTGAGTCAGAAGCATTTCCTTCTGAAACTCTCCAGCGGCGAAGGGAATTTTCATGCGCCCGACAACTGTCCAGAGCGAAATTTGGCTCTCCTCGGTGAAGAAAGTCAAGATTCTGGAATCGTAGGCGATAGAACCTGTGGGGCGAAAGTCTCGCTTCGTGAGTTTGTCCAGCTTGTACGAATCAGCGACTTTGGCATTACAGCGAATAATCAACTGAGAAGCCAGCCCAAACTCTTCCCGGATGTTGTGATAGCAGGCTTTGTGCAGGTCAAACTGTTTGAAGCATTTGTTCTGCCAAGCGTGCTCAGACATGCGATTGCAAGCCTCGTTCGCCTTTTTGAGCGTGGTGAGAAGGACTTGCTTTTGCTCTGGAGAGGCAAGGAGTTTGACCTGTGCAACGAGCTTCATTGTCACGTTACTCCTAACCGTTCGTCAAAACCGGAAAGAAAGAGAGAGATTAATTTGAAGACTCAATTGCGGGAACTTCCATGCGGTTCCCGATTCATCCCACGGCTAAACGCCCTTCCCTCCGGGTGGGCACCCAAGGTTTCCTCAGAGGTGTTTTCATGAAAGATGAAACTCCTCTGCCTAAACAGCGCTCCTGGATCGAAGCCTACGGAACCCCCGTGGCACTTGGCGCGGTGATCCTTATTGTTATCATTGTGATCTTCTCTTCCGTACCCGCATCTGTGCAGCCCAAAGTCAATCCGTCTCCTGGTATCACGGAAAAAGAGTACTATCAGAAACAAACAGAGGACACCGATCAAGTGATCCGCAAAGCCGTTCAAGAGTCGGGGGGAGACTGGAATAAAATTCCACCGGTTGGTCAACAGCGTATCCAAGAACTAAGCCAAGGTCATGGCAGAGAAATGCTTGAGATCTATGTGGAGCGTATGAAGGAAGAAAAGAAAAAAGGGAAAGCGAAGTCACCATCAAAATAGCCCCCGTGCCGCTGGCGCAACACGGGGGCTCTCGTGCAAATCGGAACTACTGTGGGTTTCCGCTACCCGGATAGGCAAGCAGGCCGCGACGAGTTGCCTCGCGGAAGGCCTGGAGCCTATTCGTAACACTCAGCTTGCTGTAGATATTGGCCAAGTGGAAGTCCACTGTCCGCTTGCTGACATAGAGCTGGTCGGCAACTTCTTTGCTCGACTTACCTTCGATGACTAAAGACAACACTTCGACCTCACGCTTGGTGAGCTTCACTTGGCTGTCTGATGACACTCCGCTATTAGTATAAACGCCCATGGGGCTGTATCCCTCCTGTTTTCTCTCTCCACGGCTGATGGAAGATCTTCTGTCTCCTTGCAGCCGAGAGCCCGATCTCTCTCTTCGGTGCTCTGTATTTTATATTTGCCATACCCAGGTAAATAAATCATTGAAAAAATTACCAGTTTTCTCGTGATTGTTCTAGCTGGTGTACAATACGGGTAATGCAGGCTGTCATTCTCGCAGGGGAACGCGGCGCTCCCCTCTATCCGCTGACGGCGCGAACCCCGCGCGCCATGCTTCCGATCGTGGCAAAACCACAGGTGCAGTACTCGCTAGAGCTTCTTAAGCGCCATCATATCTCCGATGCGATTCTCTGTCTCCAGGTGCTTCCTGAGGTCTTTGAGAGCCGCTTTGAAGACGGTAAGGAGCTGGGGCTGACTCTGCGCTACCACCGGGAGCAGGTTCCCTTGGGAACGGCGGGAGCGGTGCGCGCCGTTTCGGATCGCTTGGTGGGCAAGAATATTCTCGTGCTCAATGGCCATGTGCTCACCGATGCCGATCTCAGTGCCTTAATCGCTTTCCACGAAGAGAAAGAGGCGGCAGTGACGATCTTGCTAGCGACGGTGCCGGATGCCTCGCGCTACGGGGCGGTGGTGCGCGATGCCGAGGGCCGTGTGCTGGCTTTCGCGGAGAAGCCACCCGTGGGTGAGGTCGCCACGGACACGATCAATGCGGGAATCTATGTGATCCGCCGCGATATTCTGCGCCGCATCCCCACGGGCACGGAGTTCTCCTTTGAGCGCCAGCTCTTTCCTCAGCTGGTGGCGGAAGGAGCACCCGTCTATGGCTGCGTCGCCCAAGACCGCTACTGGCGCTCGATCACGACGCTCACCGACTACCAGCGTGCCCAGTCCGATGTGCTGGAGCAGCGTGTCGAGGCGCGGATTGAGGGAGTCGAGGTGCGCGAGGGAGTCTGGGTGGGAGAAGGTGCGACGATTCACCCGACGGCGGAGATCCGGGGACGCGTCTTCCTCAACCACCATACGGATGTGGGGCGTGGGGCACAGATTCGGGGAACCGTGGTCATTGGCTCCCGCTGCCTCATTGGCGAGGGAGCACTGATTGAAGACTCCGTGATCTGGCGTGGCTGCGTTCTGGAGGAGCAGACCGAGGTGCGAGGGAGCATTCTGGGCAACCACTGTACGGTTCGTGCCGGGGCCAGAGTCCGCCCTGGAGCCGTGGTAGGGGCCGATGCCGTGATTGCGTCCGTGGTGGCGCACCTGCCGAGCCAGAGTGAAGTCCAGCGGGCAGGGATTCGCTTTGGCACCGACGGCTGGCGGGGCATTTTGGGCGACGATGTGACTTTTGAGAATGTCCGCCTCGTCACCCAAGCGCTCTGTGACTGGGTCAAGTCCGATGCCGTGCCTGGCGAGGGCGTGATTATCGGCTACGACACCCGCTCCCAGTCCGATCTCCTGGCCCGTGCGGCAGCGGAAGTGGTTGCGGCCAATGGACTGCGTGCACGCCTCTCCCGAAGCGCTTGTCCGTCTCCTACCGTCAGTTTTGCCTGCCGCTTCTTTGGAGCCGCAGCGGGGATTGTGGTCACTGCGAGTCATAACCCCGCGTCTTTCTCGGGCTTAAAGGTGAAGGCCAACTACGGTGGCCCCGCCTCCCCTGAGATGACCGCCCGGATTGAGGAGAAGCTGCGTGAGCTGCTCATGAGCGGGGGGACGGCCCGAACGGAGGGCGGAGCGGTCGAGGTCACGGATCTGGCGGCTCCCTACCTGGCACACTGCGCTCGCTTTGTTCCGCTCGACAAGCTCTCGGCGGTGGGCCCCGTGGTGGTGGATGCACTCCACGGCGCGGCGGCGGGCTACCTGACCCAGCTCCTGGCTCCGGCGGGAGTCGCGATTCAAGAGATTCGCACCGAACGCAACCCTTTCTTTGGCGGGGTTACCCCCGATCCGACTCCTGAGAACCTGGAGGCCCTCTTTACCGCCGTGCCTGCCGCACAAGCCACGCTGGGGCTCGCCCTAGATGGTGATGGGGACCGACTGGGTGCCTGCGATGCATCCGGCGCATTTGTGGATGCCCACAAGCTCTTTGCCCTGCTCCTGCGTCATCTCATTCGCACCCGTGACGGTAAAGGCAGCGTTGTCCGCACGGTTTCCACGACCCGGATGATAGACAAGCTCTGCGCCGCGCACAACCTGCCTCTGATCGAGACCCCCATTGGCTTCAAGTTTCTCTGCCAGAAGATGCTCACGGAGGATATCTTGCTCGCAGGCGAAGAGTCAGGGGGCTTTGGTGTCGCAGGCCACTTGCCAGAGCGTGATGCTGTTTTGTCAGCGCTACTCATCCTTGAGGCCGTCGCACTCTCGGGGAAATCCCTGATGGAACTGCTTGCCGAGATCACCGAAGAGGTGGGACCCCATGAGTATCTTCGCATCAACCTGCGGCCCACACCCGCCCAGATGCACCGTATTCATACCGCGCTTCAGGGCTTTCGAGAGACCCACCTTGCCGGCGCAGAGATCGCCGCGATCCGTCGCCGCGATGGCACCCGGCTCGACTTCACCGATGGCTCTTGGCTGCTCCTGCGGCCCTCCGGCACAGAGCCGCTCGTTCGTGTTTATGCCGAGGCTGCCACCCGCACCCGCGCCCGAGAGCTCACTGAAGCCGGTGCAGCCTTTATAGTAACATCATAATATTCCAATCTTGGGAACATTTCTTGTACAATTAACCATCTGATGCAACGGTGCCTTAAAAGAGGCCAAATTAAAGGGAAATATCGATGTCACTTGTAAAAGAATTTCGTGACTTTGTGGGATCGGGGAGCGCTGTAGACCTCGCCGTGGGTGTGCTGGCCGCAGGAGCCATTGGCACTATTCTAAAATCGTTTATTGATGAGATGGTTCTTCCGCTAACAGGACTATTGGGAAAAGCCGACTGGGCCAACTCCTATGTTATTCTCAAAGGCGGAGATGCACCCGCTTACACAGATCTTGTTGCAAAAGCGAAAGATGGCGTTGTCGCCCTTGCCGAAGCACGCAAGGCAGGTGTGGTTGCGCTAGGCTATGGCCAGTTTATGACCGTCGCCGTGAATACGCTGATCCTAGTCTTTGCTGTCTTCATGGTCGTCAAGGCCATCAATGCCTTGAAGAAAAAGCAAGCGGAAGAAGCTGCCGCAGAGCCTGCTGCTTCACCTGCACAAGAAGTGCTCCTCACCGAGATTCGCGATCTGCTCAAATCAAGATAGCCGCGGCGATGTTAGGTTTTTTGCTTTTATCGGCAGGATTTTGCACACGGATGATCACAAAGTAACTTTTGGGAACTCAAGTCGCAGAAACGCGTAAAGTATCCCAGCATGGATAGCAAAGGTTTCCAGGCGGCGAGTTGTGCACTCGTCGCCTTTCTCATGAGTGGCCCCGCCGGAGCATCAGGCCCCGCACAGCGGGAGAGCTTCGCGCTTCCCACCACAAAAACAGCCCCCAAGATAGATGGCAATCTCTCCGATGTCTGCTGGAAGAGCGCCTTTAAGGCAGGAGACTTTGTGCGATTTACCGGCAATGCTCCCATTGTCGAGCAGACCGAGGCTTGGGCGACTACCGATGGAGCGACCCTCTATATCGCCTTTATCTGCCAAGACGAGCACCCGGAGCTGATGCGCGCCAGTGAGACCCAGCGTGGAAGCTCTGCCGTCGAGGGCGATGACCATGTGACGGTCGTCATTGACAGTCAGAACCTGCGCCGTGGGGTCTCCAGCTTCTCAGTGAACGCGCTAGGAACCCAGGTAGAGCACCTTGAGGGAGGAACTGCGAGCAATATTACCTGGTCAGGTGACTGGAAGGCGGCCACAAAGCCTCTGCCAGATGACAAGGGCTGGGCCTGCGAGATCGCGATTCCCTTTCAGCTCCTGCGCCACCCCGCGAAGTCAAAGGCATTTGGGCTCCAGCTTGCTCGCTCCCTCAACCGAGAAGGCAACCAGATGATCTGGCCCGCCCTGCCGCCTGAAGGCCAGTCGTTTTTCTCCCGCGCCCAGTTCCTCCCCGAGCTACGCCTCGCGCAGCCCATGCCCGACCAGCGCCCCCCCACAGTGATCTTGCCCTACAGCCTCACCACAGCCTCCACAGAGGGCGCACGGGCACGACAGGGGGTTGATGTCAAGTATCCCTTTAGCACCACGGTCACCGGCCTTCTGGCGGTCAACCCAGACTTCCAGACGGTCGAGCAGGATGTTGCCAATGTTAACTTCTCTTACAACGAGCAGCAAGTGCCGGATCGCCGCCCATTTTTCGCCGAAGGAAATGAGTTTCTGCCTTCTAGTGAGGTTTTCTACTCACGGCGCATCGGACAGTTTGACCAAGGCCTGAAGGTGGTTGGTCGCGAGGGGCCGACCTCGATCGGGCTTGTGAGCTCACAGTCGCAGGTGGGTGAAGCAGACCGCACGAGTGCGGCTCTGGCGCTCCGTCAGGCCGTCGGTCTTTTTAGCGAGTATGGTGTCTATGCTGCCAGCGACAACCGTGCGGATCGGCTGAGTAACCGCGTGGTGCGTGCGTCGGGAACCTACGGCTGGGTTGAGGGCTCCCAGCGCAATAGTGTCTCGTTTGCCCGGAGCCAGTCTTGGCAAGGGGGCGTACAGAAAGGCGGTGCGGGTGATGTGACGCTCAGTAGCCGAGGAGCGCCCGGCCGTCCGCGCTATCGCCTCTCAAGCTCCTATCTCTCCGAGGACTTTATCACCGACCTTGGCCTTGTACAGGACCGCAACCGTCAGGGTTGGTCCGCGAGTATGGGAATCCGTAACCAGCTCGACCGTGGCCGCTTACTCTCCTATGATGTGGACTGCGACTATACCTCCAACAAGCGGCTTACCACAGGAGATTTTTTCAACGAGAGTATCTCCCTTGACATGGGAGTCAATACCCGCGATGGCTTCGGTCTCGATATCAACCTTGACGACGGTCGCCGCCAGCAAGATACCAGCAACTACTTCCGCGACCGACTGGCGGGAGGGGGCTTTTCCTGGAACCAGCGAACTCTTTTTCAAGGCGGAGGACTGCGCTACCGTAGCGGCACACAAGGCGGACAGCCAACCCGCAGCCTGAGTCTAGCGCAGGGTTTTCTGGTGAGCAAGCCTTTCTCTATTCGGACATCCTACAGCCAGCAGCAGCGCGGGGGCGTGACCACGCAGCAGGTTATCGCAACGGGTACCTACCGCATTGACACCCTGCGTGCCATCTCCGCGCGTCTGCTCTCGCAAAATGGAACGGGCAATGCTGCCAATGTCGGGGCCCAGACTGGCACGAATTTCTACATGGCGTTTTCGCAGCGCTCCCGCCGGGGCACAGACTTCTTTCTCTTGCTCGGCGACCCCAATGCCGCCCGCACAACGAGCCAGATGACGGTGAAAGTCACCCGGCCCTACTAAGACCTCTCCTCGACCTCTCCTCGATCTCTCCTCTGCTACTTCCCGCGTCCTGAGGCTTTGGGAAGCCGGGCGGCGGCAGGCGGCGCAGCGGGAGTGGGCTTGCTTGCGTTGCCCTCATCGCCCGATGTTCCCGCGGTGTTGCCAGGTTTGGGCTGTCCTGAGCTACGGTACTGCTCTAAAATCTTTGCTGCTGCCGGCGAGAGTGCCGGTTTTTTCTTACTTGCTGCCATTGTATTTCCTTTGTATTCTCCTCTTAGGATCGTCGAAACTGATTGCCTGGCTGGCGCTGAACCAGCCCCTTCATCTCTAGCATCGTCGCGGCCACCAGCGCCTGCGCGGGCGCTAAGCCCGCTGCCTCGGCGGCATCGTCCAAGCCACTTGCCATGCTAGAGAGCTGTGTCAGGAGCGCCGCTTCATCGGGCGGAAGCTCCGGGAGCGGCTTTTGCTCGGGCACTCTCTCTTCGACTTCCAGCGGCAAAGCCAGGTTTATCGCCCGAGGCATTACCGCCAGCGCCTCTAGTATATCCTCTGGGCTGTCGGCAAGCGAGGCTCCGTCTTGGACGAGGCGATGGCCCCCTCGTGAGCGCCCCGTGTCCACCGGCCCTGGCACCACCCAGACATCGCGCCCGTACTCAGCGGCGTTGCGAGCCGTGATCAGCGCTCCCGACTGCTCCGGCGACTCAATCACCACAGTAACTTGCGAGAGTGCCGCAATAATTCGGTTTCGGGCGGGAAAGCGCCAGGGCTCGGGCTTGGTGCCCACGGAAAACTCACTGACAATCGCTCCCCCTTGCGCCACCAGCTGCTCAAAGAGCTGTCGGTTCTCCGCCGGGTAGATATAGTCCAGCCCACAGGCCACCACGGCGATAGTGGCTCCTCCGACCTCCAGCGTGCCCTTGTGCGCCGCCGTGTCTATTCCGGCTGCACCTCCCGAGACCACCGTAAACCCGGCCTCCGCAAATACCTGGGCAAAGCGTACCGCCTGGCCTTTGCCATAGCCTGTCGCGCGACGAGAGCCCACAATGGCGAGACCCGGCGTCGCTGGCAGCTTACCACGCACAAAAAGAATCGGCGGAGAGTCGTCAAAGTGCCTTAGGTCTTGAGGATAGTCCGGACTGGTGCAGACGAGGGCCGTCACGTCCCACGCAAGTGCCTGCTCCCACACACGTGGGTTAGGGGTCGCTTTTGCGGCACGCTCTAGGCGCTCGATCTGGCGCGGGGTAAGCCCTGTGTGCGATGCCAGAGCCGCCTCGGGATCGCCTCCGGATGCCTCAAGAAGTGCCCGCAGGCGTGGCGGCGGGAGCATCGCCTCCGCAAGACGGTGGCAAGCCAGAAAAGAAGAGGTCTCTGCCGTAAAGTAAGTCATGGTAAAAAACGAAGCGGGCGAAGACTGCTGCCTTCGCCCGCCCAGAATCCAAGGCGGCGGCTAGCCCCCTCCACCCTTTCCTGCCCCACCAGGACCAAGCCCCCCCCCACGAGTGGAGCTAGGAGCCGAGGAAGTGGGACGAACCGGCAGGCTGTTGTCTACGACAAAGGACCAGGTCTCCACAGTCTCATTGCCACGCCAGTCTTTGGCGCGGAGCGTGACTTCGTGCCGACCATCCGCAAGCGGTGGATCCACAATACGCCCTGAGGACTGAGTGGTGTACCGAATCCGGCTCAGCTTACTGTCATAGACCGCCGTGATATCTTTACCGTCTAGCGATGCGGTGATCGTGGCGGGATTTAGCCCAGAGCCATCGTCAATCAGCTTTGCGCTGATCACAAAGGGCGGCTTACCATTGAGTGCTGTCCCTGGTTTAGGAGAAAGCTCATTGATCACAGGGCCACTGGAATCGGGTGCATCGGCACGGAAAGCAGTCAGAGAGCCATCGGCAGAGAGAGCGTAAAGAGTTCCTCCTGAGAGAGCAAGGGGGGACATGATCGTCGTCTCGGTGCCAGGATTGATATTTGCTCGATTCGTTGCAGGCTGAATCCGGTAGGTCCAGAGCACCTGACCATCGTTCTTATCAACCCCCATGACAGTGCCACGCTGGCCGGGCACATAGATCACCTCACCGGATACCACAGGGGCACCCATGGGGTTAAACGGCAGTGCAACGGGGTCTTTCCAAAGAGTGCGGCCATTGTCTTTGATGGCATAGAGAAGGCCCGCATCACCCTTGGCATCTTTACAGCCAACATAGACAATCCCATTCGAGACAACGGGAGCCGCCTGGATGTCGTTGGGCAGGTTACGGTGCCAGCGCTCCGAGGCAGAGGCAGGCAAGAGCGCATAGAGCGAAGGGCCTGTCGCCACAAAGACACTGCTCCCCGCAAATGTCATCCCATTGGGCAGGAAGGCATAGGGAAGACGGGTCTTCCAGCGGAAGTTGCCCGTGGCCTGCTTGAGCCCGTGCACCTGGTTGTCCGAGGTCTGGAAGAGCATCATGTCCCCCGCCAGAAGAGGAGCGGAGCTCACGCCCTCGCCCGCGGCGTAGGCATATCCTACGGTGCGGCGGTTGCGGACATCCATCTTGGTCCAGCGCTTCTCCCCCGTCTGGGCATCGAGCGCATAGAACGTCCCATCGTTGCAACCAAAGTAAAGGGTTCCGTTCTCCACGATGGGTGCAGACTCAATGCGCCGTCCGAGCTGAAAGGGACCACCGACTTCTTTGAGCGTGGTCGCATCCAAGACATAGAGGGTTCCACTAGAAGACCCGATGTACAAACGCCCCTTGTCATAGGTAGCGCTCGTGGTGAAGTAAGATCCCCCCGGCAACCCATTGGGATCGTTCGGGAACGAAAGCTTCTTAGCTCCGGTTCGTGTGTCCAGCGCGTAGAGAATCCCACCCTGCTGAGCGCTAGCGCGGGTCGTGTAGTAGACAGTATTGCCTACGACCACAGGAGAGGTCAAGTTGTTGTTCTGTGCGCCTCCAGTGAAACGCCATAGCACTGCCAATGGTGGCTTGATTGCCTCAGCAGAAACGCCCGTTCGCTGCGTGTCTCCACGAAGCTGGGGCCAGTCCGCAGCCACGGCAGCGATACCAGATGTCATCATGATTGCGGCAGCTACACCGACATGGGTATGTTTATTGCGACGAGAAATTCGCATGGTTTATCCTTCGACACGGCCTAAGATGTCGCATAATTATAACTCTAAGCCTTCCCAGAGTCAAGCGCCAGTTTTATGATAGGATTCTGAGATGCGTGTCTTGCTTCATTGTCCCTTTGTCCTGGCAGAAAATACAGGGATCACACGCTACATAAAAGGGCTCCTTCAGGCACTCGCCGCGCACTCCGATATCGAGATTCACTGCCTGATCCCCCCCGGCTGGAGCGGCCTTCCCGACCCGCTCAAGCCCATTGAGCTGCCCACGCACTCCGGTGGTGGAGCCGGACATCCCCTGGGTCGCCTGCTCCGTGAGTCGGCGTTTTTGCGACGGCTCCATAAGAAACAGGGCTTCGCACTTTTCCACTCCCCGTTTGGTTATCTGCCCTTCTCTCTCCCCACCCCCAGCGTCTTAACCGTCCCTGATCTGCGTATTCTGCGCTGGCCCCAGAGCTTCTCCCCTCTACGCGGAGCCTTTCTACGGGCGATCATGCCGCGCTCGATCCGGCAAGCATCCCATATTCTACCCATGTCGCAGTTTACAAAAAGGGAGATTCTTGCGCTGGTTCCAGGGGTGTCTTCCGAAAAACTCACGGTCGCCTACCCTGGCGTAGACACGTTCTGGAGCACGCCAGCTAGCCCCCAAGAGCGCTCAGAGTTTCGCCAGCGTCTCTCCAGGGATTTTGTCTTGGCCGTGGGCACGAGTGAGCCACATAAAAATCTCCCGGCGCTTTTAGAGGCGATGGAAAAACTTCCCGAAAAAAAATTAGCGCTTGTCGGAGAAACTTTTTCCAGTGGCCGCTCCCAAGCCCTCACACTTCCCCCCAATGCCTGTATTCTGGGCCGCCTGACCGACACCGAGCTACGTGCCGCCTACGCCGAGGCAAGCGCCTATTGTTTTCCGTCGCTCTATGAAGGCTTTGGCTATCCACCACTCGAAGCCCTCGCACAGAGCTGCCCTGTGGTCGCCGCGGATATTCCCGTGCTCCGAGAGGTGCTCGGAACCTCGGCAAGCTTTGTTGATCCACGCGATCCCGCAGGGCTGGCAGCGGCCCTGCAAGCGGCTCGCTATGACAGCACGCCTGCCTACACCTGGCAAGCCCACGCGGAGACGGTTCTCGCCGCCTACCGTGCTATACTTTCTTCGTGACGACTCCTGAGATCCAGCTCTCTGAGGTTACCGTGCGCTTTGGCGCGGTAACCGCGCTGGAGAGTGTCTCGCTCGCTCTACCGCCAGGTACGCGGGTCGCCGTGGTCGGGGAGAACGGCGCGGGAAAGTCTACGCTGATGCGCGTCCTCTTTGGCCTGCTCCCGCCCGACTCAGGTCAGCTCCTGCTCAATGGCCAGCCTACTCGCTTTACCTCACCCCGCAGCGCCATCGCCGCTGGAGTTGGGATGGTACAGCAGCACTTTGAGCTCATCGCACCGTTCACGGTGACGGAAAATATTATTTTAGGCAACGAGCCCCACACCGGTCCCAAGATCAATGTCGCTGAAGCGCATAGACAAATCGAGGCTCTTGCCAAAGAGAGCGGCCTGGCGATTGACCCTCGCGCTCGTGTGGAAACTCTCTCCGTGGCGGCCCAGCAGCGGGTGGAGATTCTCAAGGCGCTCTATCGAAAGGCCCGCGTGCTGATTCTCGACGAGCCGACGGCAACTCTCGCTCCCCCTGAGGCCCACGAGCTCTGGGCAGCAACGCGCCGCCTCTCGGCGCAGGGCGTGACGGTGGTTTTCATCACCCATAAGCTCGATGAAGTCATGGCCAACGCCGACTCGGTGACCGTTCTACGGCGCGGCAAGCACATTCTGAGCAAAGAAATTCGTGAGACCAGCCCCGCCGAGCTAGCAGCGGCGATGGTGGGTATTCCCTCCTCCCGATCCCGGGAGGAGGGGAGCCAGTCTCCCTCTTCCCAACCCTCCTCCCAGGGTTGGGAGGAGGGCAGGGGAGGAGGGAATTCAGGAGGAGGGAATTCAGGAGGAGGGACTGGCCTGACCCTCCAGAACCTCACCGTGGGTAGGCTCAAAGACTGCTCACTCACGGTTGCGCCGGGGGAGATCCTAGGGATTGCGGGCGTGGATGGCTCTGGCCAGACCGAGCTTATCGAAGCGATTGTCGGGCTACGAAGGCCAGAGAGCGGCACGATTACGGGCACAGAGACAGTGGGCTTTATCCCCGAAGATCGGCACCGTCACGCCGTTGCGCAGAGCCTTTCGCTGGCGGAGAATGCCGTGCTAGGGCGGCACCGAGAAGCCGTCTTTATGAAGGCAGGCGGATGGATTAAAAAATCTGCGATCCAAGAGTTTCTCGCCGAACGCGTCGCGACTTTTGATGTGCGCGGCGCAGAAAATCCCACTGCCCCGATGCGCTCGCTCTCGGGCGGCAACCAGCAGAAGCTTGTGTTAGCGCGGGAGCTCTCGAAAAAACCAAAGGTAATTGTCGCCTCCCAGCCCACGCGTGGTTTAGACTTCGCCGCCACCGAGTTCGTCCATCAGCGCCTGCGAGAAGCCGCCGACAGTGGGGTGGCAGTGCTCATCCAATCGCTAGACTTAGGCGAGGTCCTCACACTTTCTGACCGAGTGGCAGTGCTCTTGGAAGGAAAGCTCGTCGGAGTTTTAGAGCGCACAGAAGCCACCGAAGAGCGTATCGGGGCGCTAATGACGGGAGCAAGCCAATGAGAGCAGTGTTCGCGTTTCTGGCGGCTTTGCTACTGGGAGGCACTGTCATCGCTCTGATTGGGCAGAGTCCGATGGAGGCGTATCGGGCGCTCTGGGACGGGAGCTTGGGATCGCCAGACGCGTGGCTGAAGACTCTGGGACAGGCGACACCACTCTTGCTGACGGGAATCGCGGTGCTGATCGGGCTTTCCGTTGGGCTGTTTAACATCGGAGCCGAGGGACAGATGGCCATCGGAGGGCTGGTGGGTGCCCTCGTCGCAGCAGCCGTGCCGAGCGTGCTGGCAGTGCCGCTGGGGCTGCTCGGTGGCGCTCTGGGCGGCGCTTGCTGGGCGTGGCTCCCGGCGTGGCTGAAGCTCAGGCGTGGGGCGCATGAGGTGATTGTTGCGATCTTGCTGAACTATGTTGCCCGCAACCTCACGCGCTGGCTGGCGACCATGCCTCTGAAAGACCCCACCGGCCAGGCACCACAGACCACAGAAGTCCACGCCACACTCCCACGCCTCTTTGAAGGCCACGATGTCCACGCGGGTCTGCTCCTAGGGCTGGTCGCCGTGGGGAGTATCGCCTGGGCCCTGACACGTACGGTCTGGGGCTATGAGACGCGCCTCGTGGGCCAGAACCCCGAGGCGGCCCGTGCAGCGGGCGTGAGAGTCGAGCTTGTGACACTGCGGGCATTTCTGCTCTCCGGGGCGCTGGCAGGGCTTGCAGGAGCCGTGGTGGTACTGGGCGTGGTTCCGTTCCACCGCTTCCCCGCCGACTTCTATGGCATCGGCTATGGCTTCGATGGTCTAGCCGTGGCGCTACTGGCGGGGAGCCAGGCATGGGCCGTTCTGCCCGCCGCCCTGCTCTTTGGTGCACTCGGAGCTGGGGCGGATCAGATGAGCTTCGCCACCGAGACACCCAAGCAGCTCGCTCAAGTCGTCCAAGCACTTCTCATTCTCGGGCTCTCCGCACGCTTCGTCTGGAAAAAACGTCCCGCCCGTTAGAGGGGTGGGACTGGAGAGCCTTCGTTCCAATCGAGGGGACTATATCCCCGAACCCGCCTCTTCTCCCTCGCGCACCAAGGGAGTTTTCATGTTCCAGTCCGTGTCGTACTCTTGAGCCGCCACACGCGCTACTTCCTCAGAGAGCTGGGCAAAGAGGCGATCCTGGATCGCAGCAAGGGTCAGATCACGGCGGAGATCACGGGGACGGGGCGCGTCAATCAGCACATCGGCGATGATCCGCCCAGGGCGTGAGGCCATCAAGATCACCCGGTCTGAGAGCGCAACGGCTTCTTCCAAGCTATGGGTCACAAAAACCACGCTGAGCTTCGTGCGCTCCCAGAGCGTCAAGAGCTCGATCTGAAGCAGTGCACGGGTCTGGGCATCGAGTGCACCAAACGGCTCATCTAGAAAGAGCGCATCGGGCTCCAGCACCAGTGCACGGGCAATTGCAGCCCGCTGGCGCATCCCACCGGTGAGCTCATGGGGGTAGGCTTTTGCAAAACGCGCCAGGTGAACCGTCCTTAGCGCCGCCTCTGCCTGCGCCTGACACTCGGCTCTGGGCAAGCCACGCAGCTCCAGCCCAAAGCACACATTCTGGAGCACTGTCTTCCACGGATAGAGCGCCGCCTCTTGAAAGACCACGCCAGGGCGCTTCACCCCTGCCACGGTGCCCGCGCTAGGCTTGTCGAGCCCGGCCAAGAGCGAGAGCAGGGTGGACTTCCCACAGCCCGATGGCCCTACCAGGGAGACAAACTGCCCGTCTGGGATTACCAGCTTGATGCCTTCCAGCGCAACCGTCCCGCCCGGAAACTGTCGGGTAAGATTTTGTGCCTCGATCATGCGCCCTCCACTCCCCAGCGCCGTGCGATCAAGCGCTCTAGCGGGGCAAAGACCACAACGTCCACGGCAACGCCCAGAAAGAGAATCACGCTCACCATTCCCAGTACCATCGGCATGTCGTTAAGATCACGCCCCGTGCTGAGTAAGTGCCCCACCCCAATCTTCAGCGACTGGGAGAGCAGCTCCGCCGCCATGAGTGAGCGCCAGGCAAAGGCCCAGCCTTGGCGCATTCCCGCCAGAAAAGCGGGCAAGATCGCGGGAAGTAAGACGCGTCGCCAGAGAGTCGGGCCCGTCGCGCCCAGCATCTGCGCCGCCTTGAGCCAGAGCGGCGGCAGGCCACGCACTCCCGAGCGCACCGCCAGCGTGATGGCAAAGAGTGCGCCCATCACCACCACAAAGAGCACCGATTTCTCCGTCAGCCCAAACCAGAGTAGCGCTAAGGGAAACCAGCAGATCGAGGGCAGGCTCTGGAGCCCTGTGACAGCCGAGCCAAGCGTGGCATCGGCCAGCTTAGAGCGCGCCAGCAGCAGCCCCAGTGCCGTTCCGAGACTCAGCGAGATCAGATAGCCCAGCCCCACCCGGCCTAGCGAGGTGAGTAGCGCCGAGAGCAGCGAGCCGTCTTTGAGGGCTGCGAGCAAGAAGACTCCCACATCGCCCGGAGAGGGGAGCAAGTAGGGTGGCCAGAGACGGAGCGCCGAAGCGCTCCACCAAGCCAGACCTAGGAGCACATAAAAGACAATCCGGGCAGCCTTCATCTATGGAGTCGGGTTCCTTCTCCAGAGGTTGTTGGTATACGACTTCCAGGTCTGCTCCGGGCGCAGCCACTTGGCATGCCCATCGGCGAAAGCGATATTGCCACCGCCCGAGTGCCGTGCCCGAAAACGTGCCTGCTGAGACGCATCAGGGAGAGCACCATCATCAAAGGCCCAAGGCTGGGGATAGAGTCCGCCTCGTGAGGCAATGCCACTCGCACGCCCCGCTTCGGCAATCGCGATAAACTCGGCGGGACGATCCAGGATCGCCAGCGTGGTGGTCTCGTTAAAGCCGAAGTCTGGGTTGTTGATATACCAGATACGCTGAACTGCTCCGACGAGATTGGCCTCGTTGTGATTGTTGCCATAATCAGTGGTAAACCAGGCTCCTACCTGAGGTGTGGGCCAAGCCGGAGCGGAGGGACACTTGAAGATCTGGGCATTCTTGATATACGGCTCTAGCTTGGTCTTGTAGCTGAACGGAGCACGTGATGCCTGATCCGCCCCTGTTCCAGGAGGAGCGGTGCGCTCGGTGACATGGGGATAAAAAGTCTCATCATAGTCCTGGAGATACATGGTCAACGCCGTGCCGAGCTGCTTGGTATTGGAGAGGCAGCTTGTCTGACGGGCTTTCTCACGCGCCTGGGCAAAAACGGGAAAGAGGATGGCGGCAAGAATCGCGATGATCGCGATCACGACAAGAAGCTCAATGAGCGTAAAGGCATGTGTTTTAAAGCGAGCTGTTTTCATTTTTTAAGTTCCTTTTTTTAAGTTCCTTAGTTGGCTTTTGGCCTCCCGTAGTCGGGTCAGCACGCAGAGAGATTTTGCTAGCGCAAGCGCTGTTTTTCGGTTTTGTCGATCTGCACGACAACACCATCTTGGATGATGATCTGGACAACACCAAAGCGAATACTACGAATCGCAGCCTCGATCTCGCTCAGGGGAAGGGGCGGTGGCTCCGGCGTGGTAGGCTTTTCCATCATCGCTAGTCCTTGAAGAGTTCCTTGAGTGCCTCGCGGCCTTCCCGGAGATAGCCGAGGTCTTTCGACCAGTCTGCAAAAGTCAGGATGCTCTCTTTGAGGGGATCAGTAGTGATCTCGGTACGGGTAAGTGCGGTCTTGAGCAGCGCATCTGGGATGGCTTTTCCCGTGAGCGCTTTTATCTTCTCGCCAATAGCGGCGCGTACCGTGTCAGGCTCGGCCTGGATGGCCTTGACTGCCTCTTGGTGCGCTAACAGAAGCTTGGTGACGAGCTCCGGGTGGGCCTTGAGAAACTCGGAGCGGACAATCACCACGGCAGTGGAAAAGCGCCCTTCTGGCCAGAGGGTCTTCTCATCCAGGACAAGCTTCGCGCCTTGCTCACTCTCCAGCCGCGCCACCCAGGGCTCGGGCAGCCACGCGGCATCCAGCTCGCCACGAGGGAAGAGATTGAGCACATCGGCGGGGGCAAACTGCACCACATCCACCGTGCCTCCCTTGTCTTTGGCATCCAGCCCCACGGTCTTGAGGGCGTGGCGCAGCGAGATATCTTGCGTGCCTCCGGTCTGTGGCACCGCGACACGCTTGCCGTCTAAGTCTCTCAGCCCCATGATGGCAGTATCTTGACGAACAACCAGCGCCGCGCCCCCCGACGATGCCCCCGCGATAATCTGGAGTGCCTCGCCTTTGGACTTTAGGAAGCCATTGACCGCTGGCCCCGGCCCAATATAGCCAAGGTCTACTTCTCCCGCAAAGAGCGCCTCAATCTCCTCAGGTCCCGCTTTAAAGACACGCTCCTCAACACTCCCCGAGTCGCCCAGTGCCTTGCCAAAAAGGCCCTTCGCAGAAGCATAAAGCGCAGCGGAGTGGGTGACATTGGGAAAATAGGCAACACGAACCGTCGGCTTGCCCGTCGCTTTTCCCGACGGCTCTTTGGACGACGGACAGCCTGCCAGAAGAGGGAAAGCAGCAAGAAGTAGGCGGATCAGAGAGTGCCACGTCTTTATGTTGAGTATCCTATTAGAAATAGTCATGTTTAATCATATGCATTCTAAGTTCATAAATCGGAATTGTCAACTTTATCGAAAAATAAAAGCCCCCCGCGCCTAAAACACGGAGGGCTAGACTCAGTCCCAGAGAACAGGCTCTCTGGCTTACTTCGCCTTTTTCTCTAGCGCCGCCATGCCATCTTTGACGGGCTTGATAGAGCGCTCTTTCATCGGGCTCTCTGGCACTGTGGCGAAGTTAAGCGGGTTGTAGCCCTTCATCATCGTGTCGAAGCGCTTCTTCATGGCCACGGGATCCATCGCTCCCATTCCACCGCCTCCGCCCGGACGACCACCACCGCCCGGAGCGCCACCACCGCCACCGGGACGACCGCCGCCGCCACCACCGCCCCACTGACCGCGCTTGGCTGCTGCTTCTTTGGCAAGCTGGGCCGACTTAGTTGCCTGCGCGACCGTCATGGTTGCCCCGATGGTCTTAATCAGCTCCTTGGCGTTGGCATCGGTCATGACGGGCTTAGTCTTCCAGGGGCCAATAGCTGCCATGATCTTCTTGGCCTGATCCTTAGTGAGAGCCGTCTTTGGGTCTTTCTCAAACTCGGCAAACATCCCAATAGTCTGCCCCATGTTGGCAAGATTCTTATTTTTCTCGCGCCACTCCCCAAACTTCTTAAACATGGCCATCATCTCGGGAGAGGGGCCACCGCCACCGCCAGGTGGCTGAGCAAACGATGCCCCGGAGATACTAAGCAACAGAGCTACTAAAACGATTTTTTTCATAGAAAACAACCTTTCTTGATATTTATTCATATCGAAGTGCCTCAATCGGCGAGAGATTCGACGCCTTGAGCGCCGGGTAGAAACCAAAGAACACGCCCACGACGGCGGAGAAACCAAAGGCCAGAAGAATGGTGGACGACGAGACCTGGACGCGCCAGCCATTTGCTTGCGCCACTGCATCGCTCCCCAGCATCCCCGAGGCCACCCCAATCATCCCACCGACAAGAGAGAGAAAGAGCGCCTCCAGCAAGAACTGCGTCAGAATATCGCTACGCCGCGCTCCAATGGCTTTTCGAATGCCGATCTCACGGGTGCGCTCGGTCACCGAGACGAGCATGATGTTCATGATCCCGATACCCCCGACCACCAGCGAGACAATCGCCAGATACTTGATCAGATTCCCAAACGTGTCCTGTTGCTCATTCTGGGTTGCGGCGATATCGGCCTGGTTGAAGATAATGAAGTTATTGCCCGTAGAGCTTGTCCCCAGGCGCTTCTGCATCACTTTCTCAATCTCAGTCTGGGCACGGCTCATGAGGCCAAACGACTTGGCTTGTGCTGTGATGCTATTGACATTGTCCAGACCAAAGAGGCGGCGCATGGCGGTCGTCACCGGGACATAGACCGCATCGTCCGGATTGCGGAAGCCCATCCCGCCTTTTTCCTTGAGCACCCCGATCACCTGGAAGCTCTGGCTGTTGATGCGAATGATCTTATTGAGCGCGGCTGAGGTACCCCCAAAGAGGTCTTTGGCAGTCGTCGAACCCAGCACCGCGACGCGCTTCTGGGAGCGCACTTCATCGGCGTTGAAGTAGCGACCGTATTGTATGGGATGGTTGCTGACAATCGGGTAAGGCGGACCATTTCCATTGACCGTGGTGCTGGTATTTTTATTGGTCGCCTTGATCTGCGCCGATTTATTCACCGACGGATACGCTTCACCCACCGACGGGCAAGAGCGCTTGAGCAGCTCCACATCGGAGAGCTTCATCGTGCTCTGGGAGCCAAAGCCCATGCTCACACCACCACGGCGCTGCTGGCCGGGAAGAACCGTCAGCACGTTACTGCCCAGCTTCTGGATACTCTCCTGAACCGCGGCCTTGCTTCCCTCTCCAATCGAGATCGCGACAATCACCGCCCCAACCCCAATAATCACGCCAAGCATGGTCAGAAAAGAGCGGAGCTTATTGGCCCCCAGTCCTGTCCAAGCCATCTGAAGACTAACCAGAAACGCACTCGCACGGCCCAGGCTTGCCGAGCCTTCCTGCGATTCAGGAGCAGGAGTAGGAGAGATAGCAGTTGCCATTACCGTCGGCCTCCACCACCGCCACCCATACCACGATTGTTGCCACCGAAAGGTGAGGTGCCGCCGGTCTTAGGAGGCTCAGGCTCAATGGTCTGTAAGACAATCACATCGCCCTCAGCAACGCCTGATTTGATCTCCGTCGTATCGTTGCCCTCCATGCCTAGCTCGATTTTTACTTTCTCAATCTTGACATCAATCTTGGTGTCTGCCTCAGCAGGCGTGCCCGTCGTGGCATCCGGCGGAGCAGGCTTGCCCCCACTGGCCTTCTCGATGTACTTAGTGCCATCACTTTCGTCTTTGAGGGCATCGTTGGAGACCACTAAGACATTGCTGGCCTCACGTACCACAAACTCACAAGTGGTGTTCATACCAGGCTTGAGGAGCTGAAAAGTCGGGGTTGCATTGTCCACTTCGACGCGTACATGGACACTCGTGACATTCTGATTGACCACAGCCTGTGGATCTACCCGAATCACTTTTCCCTCAAAGGGAACACCCGGATAGGCCTCAATCGAGACATCCACTTTCTGGCCCATCTCGACATTGGCAACATCGGTCTCATCCACCACGACATCCACGTACATCCGGCTGGTATCGCCGATGGTCATCATGCTCGCCCCTGCGGAGTTGATTCCCATCGCCGAGGCGATAATGGTTCCCTGCTCTACGGTCTTGGAGAGCACCACGCCACCCATCGGGGAGCGGATCTCGGTGCGCTGGAGCGTTGTCTCGGCATTGGTGCGACTCGCGGCAGCACGCACAATTGAGGAGTTATTACTATCAATGTCGAAGCGTCGCACATCGTTGGTGCCGATATTATTGCGAGCCTGATCCAGCGCCACTTTGCTACGCATCAGGGCAGCCTCGCTCTGCTTCACCGCAGCCTCGCTCTGTTTGACTGCCGCTTCCGCCTCTAGCACGGAGTTTTTTCGGTTGGAGATATCCGCAATCCCCGCTTGGGCCTGCTCCAGCGCGGCTTTTGTCTGGGCCACACGAGCATCGGCGGACTCCAGCGAGCCACGCAGCTCACTGTCTACGGTGTCTAGCTTGATCTTGGCAGAAGTCAGAGTCGCCTCGGCGACATCTAAGCTGGCATGGGCACTGTCTACAGCCTGCTGGGAGACAAAGCCTTTCTCCACCAGCGCTTTTTGCCGATCCAACTGAAGACGCCCATTGTCCCGGTTGGCGACCGCTTGCCGGTAGGCAGCATCGGCGGCGGCACGCTGCTGTTTGGTGGTGGAGTCGAGCTGCTCGCGCTGGACTTTAGCCTGATCGTAGCTGGCCTTGGCATTGGCGATCGCGGAGTTGGTGAGCGCAGGCTGGGTCTCTGCCTGCTGCTTTGAGGTGAGGAGCCGTGCCCTCGCTGCCGATAGGTTCGCCTTCGACGAGTTGAGAGTCGCCTCCGCAGAGCGAACCCCGACTTCCGCATCGCGCACCGAGATTCGGCTCTGCGAGACCTGCATTTGCCAGGTCTTCTGGCTCTGGTCGCGCCGGGCAAGCGCCGAGCGCTCATCCGCCTTGGCCTGGTTGAGCTGCATCTGAACATCCAGCGGGTCAATACGGGCAAGAAGCTGCCCTGGGGTCACCTTGCTACCAATGTCCACCCCTAAATACGTCAGCTCGCCACCCGCGCGTGCCTTGATATCCACCACTTTCCAGGCCTGAAGAGTCCCGCTGGCAGAGACCGTCTTCTTGACGCTCCCCGTCTCCACTTTGCCCAGCTTGTACTGAGTCTTCAGTGCCGCCCCATCGGCACCTGCGAGCCGCTTACTGAGAAAGTAGCCCCCGCCGCCAAGCACGCCTAGCGCAACAACTATAGAAATCAGCCTCCGTAACAATCTCACTCACCTCACTTATAAAACACAGTATTCCTGAATACATCATCTTATGCACGCATGAAAAAACGATTAAAGCCCTAAAGAGCCTACTCTGCTACAATACCCTATGGTTCTCACCCGGCGCACTCTCTTGCTGGCTTCTGTTGGTGGGCCGCTTTCTCCCCCGCAAAATGCCCCTCGCTGGAACGCAGAGCGAAACGGCACTCTTCTTATTATCGCCCCCGAGCGACACCTTCGCCTACCCCCTAGAGCATGGCCTGCTCGACCCAGCAGGCTAACTTTAATGTCGTGCAGGGCGAGCTTTGCCAGCGCCTCGGGGAGCGCGATTTTCGGAGAAGCAGTTTACCGATGCTCTACTTAGATGCACGGCTTCTCTCCCTAGACGAGCTGGAAAAGCGATTGCGGCGCTCTCTACTTCACAACCCGGCTATGCTACAATAGCGCGAAATGCAAAAAAAATTTGATGTTTTCGGGATGTGTAACGCCCTCTTTGATCTTCAGGCCGAGGTCACCGACACCACACTCACAGAGCTGGGCGTTGAAAAGGGCACGATGCGGCTGGTCTCTGCGGAGGAGCAAAAAGCCCTTGTCCCTGCTGTTTACTCTCATATTGTCAATACTCAGGCGGGCGGCTCCGGGGCGAACACGATGATTGGGATCGCGCAGATGGGCGGCACGACGAGCTTCACGAGCCGTGTGGGACGCGACGAGCACGGGCAGATGTATAAGGCGAGCCTGGAAGAGTCCGGGGTTAAGCCCAATGTCGGGGTGGCAGCGACGGGGGACACAGGCCTCTGTTTGGTGCTCATTACCCCCGATGCCCAGCGCACCATGGGAACCTGTCTTGGGGTCTCTCAAGAGCTGCACCCCGAAGACATCAATGTCGGTGATTTAGTGCAGAGCAAGTATCTCTATGTGACGGGTTATCTCTGGGACACAGACACGCAGAAAGAGGCCGTCGAGTACGCCATGCGTGAGGCCAGGCAGGTGACCGATGTCAAAGTAGCCCTCTCGCTCTCGGATCCGTTCTGTGTGAGCCGCCACAAAGACGACTTCACCCGCCTTCTCACCGAGTACGTGGACGTCGTCTTTGCCAACCGCGATGAAGCCCGGATGATGACCGGCGAGGACGATGCAAAAGTCGCGGCGAAAAAGCTGGCGGCGATGTGCAGCGGGCTTGCGGTTGTGACGCTTGATAAAGAGGGCTCAGTTCTGGTGCAGGGCGATGATGTCCATGAGATTCCGATCTACACGGTGCAGGCCGTGGACACAACGGGAGCCGGTGACATGTACGCCGCGGGGATTCTCTACGGGCTCTCCAAAGAGCTCCCGCTCCCCATCACCGGACGGATTGCGGCGTGGGCTGCCGGAAAGATTGTCGCCCATCTCGGGCCACGGCTTCCCTCGCTGGATCTCGATGCCATTGCGGAGATCGAGCGCGGAGGCTTCCCGTATGACGCGTGAAGCGTCGCCGCTCACCCGTGAGCAGGTAATTGAGGCGGCGCAGGCTGCCTTTCTTACTCACTACGGCGTGGCCCCGACCGCTGTCGGGGTTGCGCCAGGGCGTGTGGAGCTTCTCGGTAACCACACCGACTACAACGAGGGCTTTGTGCTCACCGCTGCCGTGGACTATGTCACCGCCATCGCCGGAGCCCACAGCCAGCGTCCCCTGACCCCTATCGCGACCTCGGCAGGCTTCCCTGAGGCGACGTTCGATCCCCATGCGATGGAGAAAAGCGCGGGGGAAGACCGCTGGGCCAACTACCTCAAAGGCATTATAGATGAGCTCCAGAAGACGGGCTGCCCCGTGGGCAACTTTGCCGCCTTCGTGACCTCGTCGGTGCCCGATGGCTCCGGGCTCTCGTCGTCGGCGGCGCTCTTGGTTGCAGCCGCACGGCTTCTTACCACACTCTGGCCCGACCCGATAGCCGCCGACCCCATGGAGCTGGCGAAGCTGGCACGACGTGCCGAAAATGGACGCTTTGTCGGGGCTCCCGTCGGGCTTTTGGATCAGTTTTCTTCTGCGTGTGGCCTCGCCGGTCATGCGCTCTTTCTCGACTGCCGCAGCTTCACCTGGAAAGCGGTTCCGCTGCCTGCCGAAAAAGCGGGGATTCTTCTGGCCAACACCAATGTCAAGCACGAGCTTGCCGCCGGTGGCGGCTACTCCGAGCGGCATGGGCAGTGCATGCAGGCCGCGCGCCAGCTTGTAGGGCGCGGCGATGCCAAGCTCCGCGATGTGACACCAGCACTCCTGGAGAGCAAAGGAATCGGCCTGGACCCCGTGCTCAAGCAGCGCGCGCATCATATTGTCTATGAGAATGTACGGGTCGAGAAAGCCGCAGAGGCTCTGGAGCAAGGCGATCTCTTTGAAGTCGGCAGGCTGATGAAGCAGTCCCATGAGTCTTGTAAGCGCTACTTTGAGAACTCCTGCACCGAAGTAGACTTTATCGTCGAGCTCGCTTGCAATCAGCCAGGTGTCTATGGCGCAAAGCTCACCGGAGGCGGCTGGGGCGGCTCTGCTGTGATCCTCCACGATCCCACCGAAGACATCACCGAGGCGCTCAACGCGGCTCTCATCAAGGGCTACACAGAGCAGTTCGGCGCGGCTCCCACGCTTCTGGCCACCACTGCCGCACAAGGGGCCGAAGGATTTTCGTGCTAGGCAACAAGAGCGGCTAGGCGGCAAGCGCTAGGACTGCCTCGCGTGTCAAGCCACCCCCTGTAAGGAGCTCTCGGTCATCGAAGGTGAGGACATCGGCCTGCTCGGGCAGGGCAACGGCACTGCAGGGACACTCACCGTGGTGCGTCACGCATACTCTCTCCACACGATAGCTCCCCGGCTATAGTAAAGTGACCGGCGGGCTTACTCTCAATGGGCAGAGCTTTGCCTACGCCCTTACACTCTCCCCCGTAGCGGCCCTTGATGGGAGCTATGGCTTCACTCTGGTTGGCAATACCGGACGGACAGGCAACGCGCTACTGGTGATAAGCGGGCGCTTTACCCCACGACGGCGCACCACGCTCGCCCGCCTCGTGGGGGATTTCCAGCGCATCGCCCCTCGTGGGGGGAGCTTAGTCGAAGCAGGCCGTTTTACCATCACTCAGGTTCTTTAAGTTGCTCCTGGTTCCTTGAAAAGGAGCAGGTGAGATCACACATTTTTTAACGAAATAAGAGGGCAAGGGGTATGGTAAAATACCCCTCCCATGCCCCAAGCGCCTCAGATCACCGTCGAGAACCTGGTCAAGCACTTCACGATCTCGGAGGGCGGCTTTCTGCGCCGCACATCTAAAACCGTAAAAGCCCTCGACGGCATCTCACTGAGCATCGAGCCCGGCGAGGTAGTCGGCTATATCGGCCCGAACGGCGCGGGAAAGTCCACTACCGTTAAGATTCTCTCTGGGATTCTCGTGCCCGACAGCGGAAACGTCACGGTCAATGGGCGCACGCCTTGGCGGGAGCGGCAAGCCCATGTCGCCAAAATAGGGGTGGTTTTTGGACAGCGCAGCCAGCTCTGGTGGGATCTGCCCGTGGTGGAGTCTTTCGCACTCCTTCGGGAGATCTACGACGTCTCCAAAGCTCAGCACGCGCAGACACAAGCGGAGCTGGTCGAGAAACTCGATATTGGTAGCTTTCTCACCACCCCTGTGCGCCAGCTCAGCCTAGGCCAGCGCATGCGCTGTGAGCTCGTCGCCAGCCTCCTGCATCGCCCTGAGATTCTCTTCCTTGATGAGCCGACGATTGGCCTGGATGCCATCAGCAAGCTCGCCGTCCGTGAGTTCGTGGGACGGCTCGCTCGCGAGCACGGCGTCACGGTCTTGCTCACCACGCACGACATGGACGATATCGAGGCGCTCTGCTCACGGGTTCTCGTGATCGGTGGCGGCAAGATTCTCTTGGACGGCCCGCTGGAAGCGCTTCGCCAGCAAGTCACCAAAGAGCGCTGGCTGGTGATTGACACCCCCCACGGCATCAGCGCCGTGACCCCCTCGGCAAGCGAAGGGGCTGAGATATTAAAAGTGGAGGGCGAGCGTGTCACCTTGCGCTTCGATCCCGAGAAAACTCCCGTCGCCACGCTCATCGCCCAGCTCAGTGAGCACCTAGAAATCCGTGATCTGTTTGTGCAGAACCCACCGATTGAGGAGATTATCGCGCGGTTTTACCAAGCCCCACCCCCCCAGCCCCCGTCCGACGGGGGAGCTAAGTGAGAGCCTACACCGCGATCTTTACCGCACGGCTTAAGATGCTCTTGCAGTACCGAGCGGCGGCGTGGGCGGGCGTGGGGACGCAGCTCTTTTTCGGGGCGGCGCTGGTGGCAATGCGCCAGGCGTTCTACCACAGCAGCCATAGCACTCCGCCACTTCCCGAGGCGCAGATGGTCACCTACTCCTGGCTTGTGCAGGCGTTCTTTGCGCTCTCGCCCTTCACCTCCAACCCCGACCCGGAAGTGCGCTCGATGATGCGCGATGGCACCGTAGCCTACGAGCTGGCCCGCCCACTGGATCTCTACACCCTCTGGTTTACCCGCAACTCTGCCAATAGGCTGGCTCCAACAATTCTCCGCTGCCTTCCGATCTTCGTCATCGGAATGGCATTTCTCGGCATGCAGCCCCCGCCCTCAATCGCCGCCGCTCTCGCCTTTCTCTTCGCGCTTCCGGGAGCCGTCGCACTGATCGCCGCGTGGTGCACGCTGATTACGATCTCGCTGCTCTGGACAATCTCCAGCGATGGCATTGCGCGGATCATGCCCGGCCTTGTCGCCGTTCTCTCTGGCCAGATACTTCCTCTTGCGCTCATGCCTGACGGCTTCAAACCGATCTTAAATTTCTTGCCCTTCACCGGCATGGTAGACACCCCATTTAGTCTCTGGGTCGGGAGCCGTGCGCCCAGCGAGGTGGGGAGCATTCTTCTACACCAGCTTGCTTGGACGGCGTTCTTTGTGCTGATCGGTCGGGCTCTGCTGACAAAGGGACTCAAGCGACTGGTTGTGCAAGGAGGGTAGGGCCATAAATCTGTCTCCTCGTCTTGACAGTTCGCTAGCATTTATGATATAAACCGAACGTTCATTCTAAGATAGAAAGCCACTATGTCCCAACGCACCGATCAGCGCCGAAGCGAGGTTCTCCAAGCCGCCGCTGCCTGTTTTATCCGCCGTGGATTTCACCAGACCTCCATGAAAGAAGTCTGCGCGGAGGCGAAGCTTAGCCCTGGGCTGGTCTACCACTACTTTGAAAGTAAAGAGCAGATCATCCAGGCTATTGCCCAGGAAGCGCATCAGGCAACAGGCAGTCTTATGGCGGAGCTAGAGACTCTCCCTACCTTGCGGCTCGCCCTCGCTCGCCTCACAGAGCGACTCACTCACTGGCTTACCCAAAATGGCGAGGCGAGGCTCTACATTGAGGCGAGTGTCGAGGCGTCACGCAACCCGAGCATTCGTGAGACGTTCCGTGCCACAGATGATGCCTTTGTTGCACAGTTTCGCACGCTTCTCGATGCGGCTCTGCACCGAGGCGAGCTCACCCACAACCCCGATACGGAGCTTTTGGCGGCTCTTGTGGGTATCTGTTTGGATGGAATTATCCTGAACACTGCCATTCAAGGAACCTTACTTCTCCCCGCAGAGGTACTCCAGCACCTTCTAGAGCGACTCGTGGGGCTTTCCTAAGAGCCTCTTTTTTTGGAAAGATATTCGAATGAACACTCAATCAATTGCGATGCGCCCTGAGCGACTGGCTCTGCCAGATCTCTTACGGGGCTTTGCCCTCCTGGGAATTCTGGTGGTCAATCTCACGTTTTTAGCGCATGGCATTAACCCCGTGCCCGCCTCGCTGGAAGCCGCGCCTTGGGATCGCCTCGCAACCTGGATCGTCCGCTTTGCCTTCGAATCTAAGTTCTATCTTTTGTTTTCGTTTCTCTTTGGATACGGTCTCTCGCTTCAGCTTGCCCATGCAGAACGCCAAGATATCACCCTTGGGCCGCGCTATGCACGACGGCTCTTAGGACTGACACTTTTTGGTATCTTGCACGCCACCTGCTTTTTCATGGGTGATATTCTCATCTCCTATGCCTTACTGGGAACCATTCTCTGGGGCCTACGGAAGCGCTCCGTGCTCTTTCTTATGAGATTCTCTCTTGGTATGCTTCTAGCTGCGGTTCTAGGGCGCTTTGTGCTGGCAATACTCCTCTCCGATGCGACAGGGTCACTCACCTCGGCCCTGTCCTCCACGAGAACTGGCTACCGAGGCACGTTTACCGATGCGATTCAGCAGCGCCTGCAAGACCTGATCGTCTTCTATATCTTTACGCCACTCTTCAACTGGCCCAGCGCTCTGGGGCTCTTCGCCCTTGGGCTGGCAGCAGGCAAGGAGCAATTGCTGGAGAAAACCGAGCGCCTTGAGCGGTCTCTCAAGCGCACTCTTCCATGGCTCTTACTTTTGGGTATCGGAGGAAATGCCCTCTATGCCTCGTGCCCTGAGCACATACTGAGCCTCGTCCTGGAGGCGCTCGCCGCCCCCGCGCTCTCGGCTCTATATCTGCTTGGAGTCCTTGTGCTACGCCATCGCCTGAGCTGGCTTGCTCCCGCAGGCCAGATGTCACTGACAAACTATCTGGGACAGGCCATGATTGCCTCCTTCGTTTTTTGTGGCTGGGGTCTGGGGCAGTTTGGGCTCTGGGGTGCCAGTACGCTCCTTCTCTTTGCACCGCTTCTCTGGGGAGGACAGCTTCTACTCAGCAAGCTCTGGCTCCAGAAATTTCGCCAAGGCCCCGACGAGTGGCTTTTGCGCTGCCTGACCTATGCTCGCTGGGAGCCGCTACGAAGAGAAAAAGATAGAATAGCTACTGGTTCATGAAAGTCATCTACTCGCCGCGCTTTGATATTAACTTCTTCGGGCTGGAGAAGCTGCACCCGTTCGACGCGAGGAAATACAGTCGGGCGTGGGCGCGGGTGCCTGAGCTCCACGAAAACGCGCTGACCGAAGGGCTGGTTTTTAATCTCTCGGGCGGCTACCATCATGCCAAGCCGGATCAGGGCGAGGGCTTCTGCCTCTTCAACGACATCGCCGTCGCAATCGCCATTCTGCGAGCCGAGGGGCTACTGGGCAACATTATCTACGTGGATATGGACGCGCACATGGGCAATGGAGTCGCACACTGCTTTCTCGACGACCGCTACCCCTACAGCGACACGCTTGCCCGGCAGCGTCTCGACTGGCCCATTCCGCTCAAAGATGGGACGGCGGGTCCGCTCTATCTCAGCTTGCTCAAGGCCCAGCTCCCGGAGTTTATTGAGACCGTCGCCAGCATGGGCGAGATCGCGCTGGCGATCTACAACGCGGGTACCGACCCGTTTGAGAAAGACTTGCTCGGGGTCTTGCGCCTCACGGAGCCCGAGATTCTGGAGTGTGATCTGTTTGTACTGACCACCCTCCGCGCTCTAAACCTCCCGACTCTTATCCTGCCCAGCGGCGGGTACAGCGATGCCAGTCACCGGTTGATTGCCAACATGCTACAAGGAGCACTGGGTCTCCCTGAGGAGCTGTCGTGCTAAGAGTCTTGCTTGCCCTCATGCGAGCCTCGATTCGCTCCCAGATGCAGTATAAAGCCAGCTTTATGCTCTTCTCCATAGGCAATTTCTCCGCAGTGGCGGTGGAAGTAGTAGGGCTGTGGGCCTTGTTCGCACGCTTTGGGAATCTGCCGGGCTGGACTCTGCCGCAAGTGGCGGTGCTCTACGCCATGGTGCACATCGCCTTCGCCCTTGCCGAGGCAGCCGGGCGGGGCTTCGATCAGTTTGCCAGTGTGGTGCGTGCCGGAGAGTTTGATCGGTTTCTCCTGCGCCCTCACCCCACGGCACTACTTTTGGCGGGCCAGACCTTCGAGCTGTCGCGAATCGGGCGCTTTATCGCGGGGCTGGTGGCGCTCTTCTGGGGCGCGACGAACGCGGGCGTGCACTGGGACGCACTAAAAATCGCGACTCTGGTCGGGGCGATCTTGGGCGGTGCGCTGATCTTCTACGGTGTCTTGGTGATGCAGGCCGCGCTCTGCTTTATCACGGTTGAGTCGCTGGAGATTGTCAATGCGCTCACCTACGGCGGGATCATGGCCGCCGAGCTTCCCCTGACGATCTATCCCAAGTGGATTCGCCTGCTCTTTACCTATCTGGTGCCGATTGCCTGCTTCAACTACCTGCCCGCCTCGGTGATCTTTGGCCACCCCGGCGCGTCTCCATGGATAGCCCTCCTCGGCCCAACAGTTGGCGTATGCTTCCTCACCCTCGCCCTCCAGCTCTGGAAGCTCGGCGAGCGCAAGTACCGCTCCACCGGAAGCTAGCGGTATAATTATCGTATGTCTGCCCCTATCCCTGCTGGTTTTGACCTTGCTAACCCGGAGCACTTCTATGCGTTCTGCCAGGCTAGTGCTCCCTGGCGGATTGAGCGCAATGTCAAAGGAGAGATTGTTATAAAAATGCCCACAGGAGGCGAATCGTCAAACAGAAACTTTGAGCTAAATCTTCAGCTCGGTATCTGGGTTAAGCAAGATGGAACAGGCCGAGGCTTTGATTCCAGTGGTGGCTTTGACCTTCCCAACGGCGCGATGCGCTCGCCTGATGCGGCATGGGTGAGCAAGTCCCGCCTCGACACGCTCACTGCGGAGCAAAAGAAGAAATTTCTTCCCCTCGCCCCGGACTTTGTCGCCGAGCTACGCTCTGAGACCGATAGTCTTACGCTCCTTCAGGAGAAGATGGAGGAGTACATCGCCTGCGGCGTCCGCCTCGCGCTGCTGCTCGATCCCACCACCCGCAAAGCCCATCTCTACCGCCCCAGCACCGAGCCGCAAGTCCTCGAAAACCCCACCGCCGTAGACTGTTCCCCCGAGCTCCCCGGCTTTAGTCTCGACACCCAACCCCTCTTCGCCAACGAGCTTTAGCAACTCCCTCCGCCAACCTTCCTCCCAGGGTTGGGAGGAGGGCTGGGGAGGAGGGCCTTACGCCGGGCTGTCGGCCTTTAAATCGAGGTAGAGAAGCTCTTGCTCGGTGAGGTCGGTGTTGAGCGCGGCGACGTTGGTATCCACTTCTTCCTGGTTCTGGGCACCGACGAGCGCAAAGACGTTCATCGGGTAGTTGAAGATGTAGGCCAGCGCGACCTGCGGAACCGTGAGGCCCTTGGCATCGGCGAGCTCTTGCACACGATCCAGACGCGTGAAGTTGGCATCGGAGCAGTAGCACTCGCGCACCAGCTTTGCCTGGCCCTCCGTGTAGGTCTCGACACCCTCACGGTTGAAGCGCCCGGACCAGAAGCCACCCGCCATGCTCGACCAGGAGAAGATCGGCAGCTGGTTGGCCTTGTACCACGCGCGATCCGCCTCGTACTGGTCGCCGGAGATCGTCAGACAGCCACCCCAAGGCACGCGAATCGGGTCTGCGAGCGAGAAGTTAGGCGACGACGACGTGAACGGGATCTGGCCGGTCTTTTCGGCGTAGTCGTTGGCGGCTTGCAGGCGCGCCGTGCTCCAGTTGCTCCCACCAAACGCCCCGATCTTGCCTTGCTTGACCAAGAGATTGAGCACGTCCACAATCGGCCCCACTTCGACGTTTTCATCATCGCGGTGGAGCACGTAGAGATCGACGTAGTCCAGCTGCATCTTAGCCAGGGTCTCGTGGAGATCGTGCTGGATATCGAACGGCGTCACTTTCTTACGGATGCTATCGTGGGCACCCTTCGCCAAGATCACCACATCGTCGCGAACGCCACGCTCCCGCACCCACTTGCCTAAAAACGCATCCGTACCGTAGATATAGGCCGTGTCGATACAGTTGACGCCCGCCGCAAACGCGGAGTCGAGCTGCGCAAAGCCAATGGCTTCGTCGTTGCGGTTGACCTGAATGATGCCCTGCACCAAGCGCGAGACGGGTTTCGTAATCCCCGCAATCGAGCCGTATTTCATCTGATTGCTCATAACACCTCAGGATTCCCCGCCCAGAGGCGGCTTTCCTGCTCCTTATCCTTCACTATTCTCGTACTTATCTTTCAGCCCTGAAACGACGCTCGGGTCGGCGAGGGTGCTGGTGTCGCCCATTGCTCTTCCCTCAGCGATGTCGCGCAGTAATCGGCGCATGATCTTGCCAGAGCGCGTTTTAGGAAGCTCGGCGGTGAAGAGAATGTCATCGGGGCGGCAGATGGGGCCAAGCTTCTGCCCGACGTGCTTTTTCAGCTCATCTTGTAGCTCCTGGCTGGCGACAATGCCTTCTTTCAGCGAGACAAAGGCGGCGATTGCCTGGCCCTTGATCTCGTGGGTCTTGCCGATCACCGCGCTCTCCGCCACGGCGGGGTGTGAGACCAGCGCAGACTCAATCTCCATCGTGCTGATATTGTGCCCCGCCACCAGCATCACATCGTCCACGCGGCCCAGGAGCCAGAAGTAGCCGTCTTCGTCTTGGCGGGCACCATCTCCCGCAAAGTAGAGATTTTTGTCCCCAAACTTGCTCCAGTAGACTTTCTGATAGCGCTCATCGTCGCCCCAGAGCGTGCGCAACATCGAAGGCCAGGGCTTCTGAATCACCAGTAGGCCGTCTTTTCCCGTTGGCGCAGGGTTTCCCTCTTCATCGACAATGGCCAGCGTGATACCGGGGAAGGGGCGGGTTGCGCTACCAGGCTTGCCCGCGACAATGCCGGGCAGGGCCGTGATCATGTGCGCCCCCGTCTCGGTCTGCCACCAGGTGTCCACCACGGGGCAGTTGCCGTGGCCCACATGCTCGTGGTACCAGAGCCACGCCTCGGGATTAATAGGCTCGCCCACGGAGCCCAACAGGCGCAGGCTCGAAAGATCGTATTTTTCTAGGTGCTCCGTGCCCCACTTCATGAACGTCCGAATGGCGGTCGGGGCCGTGTAGAAGACGCTCACGCCGTATTTTTCAATCGTCGCCCAGAACCGATCCCGCGCGGGCCAGTCGGGAGCGCCCTCGTACATCAGCACGGTTGCTCCTGCGGCGAGTGGCCCATAAACCACGTAGCTGTGGCCCGTTACCCAGCCCACATCCGCCGTGCACCAGAAGACATCGGTCTCTTTTATGTCGAAGGTCCACTGGAAAGTCGCATTGGCCTGCGTGAGATAACCACCCGACGTATGATAAATCCCCTTGGGCTTGCCGGTAGAGCCCGACGTGTAGAGAATAAAGAGCCCATCCTCGCTGTCCATGACCTCAGGTTCGGTCACGCGCGGGGCCTCTTCCACCAGCCGGTGCCACCAGTGATCGCGGCCCTCGGTCATGGGCACCTGCGAGGGATCCATCGCACGGTTCAGCACCACCACGCTCTCCACCAACGGACAGGCATCGCCCGCAAGCGCAGCATCGGTCGTCTCTTTTAGGCGAACGACATTGCCCCGCCGCCAGCCACCACTGCTGGTCACCACAACCTTGCTCTGGCTGTCGTTGATGCGCTCCCGCAGGCTCTCGGAAGAAAACCCACCAAAGATCACGGTGTGAATGGCCCCAATGCGTGTACAAGCCAGCATCGCAATCGCCGCTTCGGGGATCATGGGCAGATAGATACTCACGCGGTCGCCCTTGGCCACCCCGAGATTCTTCAACACGCCCGCAAAGGCATTGACCTCACGCCATAGGTCATGGTAGGTCAGCACCCGCGTGTCGCCCGGCTCGCCCTCAAAGATAATGGCGGCTTTATTTCGTCGCGCCGTTTTGAGGTGCCGGTCAATGCAGTTGGCGCTCACATTGAGCTTTCCGCCCACAAACCACTTCGCATGCGGCGGGTTCCACTGGCAGACCTCCGTCCACGGCTCGATCCAGTCCAGCTTCTTGGCCCACTCCGCCCAGTAGGCCTCGGGATCGGCAGCGGCGCTCTCATAGATCGCAGCATCGGCAGCATTGGCCTGGGACACAAACTCCGGCGACGGAGGAAAAACACGATCTCCGCCCAGCGAAGACCCCATCACACTTTCATTGCTCATAATGCTTAGAGTATACCCTCCTTCATAGAGGGAGGGTGCCGAGGAACGAGGCGGGTGGGTTCTGATAAAATTCTGTCATGCCTGCCCGAATTACCGTCCCGGATAGCACCGCTCTCGCCGAAGCCGCCAAGCGCCTGCGCGCCGGGGAGCTGGTTGCCTTCCCCACCGAGACGGTCTACGGCCTGGGCGCGAACGCACTTGATGGCGATGCCGTGGCCAAGATCTACGCCGCCAAGGGCCGCCCGGCCACCAACCCGATTATCGTCCATGTGGCCCGTGTCGAGCAGGCCAAGGCGCTGGTCAAGACCTGGCCCGCCATTGCCGACGAGCTAGCCGCGAAGCACTGGCCCGGCCCGCTCACTCTGGTGCTGGAGAAAGCCGATCATATTCCCGATATCGTCACCGCAGGCGGCGCGACTGTCGGCATCCGCATCCCCAACCACCCTGTCGCGCTGGAGCTTTTGCGCCAAGCCGGAGTCCCCGTCGCCGCCCCATCGGCAAACCGTAGCGAAGAAGTCTCCCCGACACAGGCCCACCATGTCGCTGACTCGCTCGGGGCGTTTGTGGACGACTTGCTGATTTTAGATGGTGGTGGCTGTAGAGTCGGCATTGAGAGCACGGTTCTCGATGTCACGTGTGATCCACCAAGAGTGCTCAGGCCAGGGATGGCGAAGATTAACCTCCCCCCTAGCCCCCGCCGGGTACCCTCTGGGTGGGGGGAATCTGACAGGGATGTGGCGCGGTCGCCGGGGCAGATGCTGCGGCACTATGCCCCCAAAAAGCCGACGATTCTGGTTCGCACCGACGACAATAAGTTCTCGATGCACAAAAATAAATTCTCGATGCACAAAAGCGACGCGCTCTTAGTGCTCCCCGACGATCCAAACGACGCCGCTACGGTTCTCTACGCTGAGCTGCGGCGGCTGGACGGTGATGAGCACGTCGGACGCATTGTGATTGTTGAGCCGCCCGACGGCTCGGAGTGGGAGGCGATCCACGACCGTTTGCGGCGTGCTGCCAGTCCCGCCCGTTAGAGGGGCGGGACTGGAGAGCGTCGCAGGCTCCGCTGCAAAGGCCGTTCCGGCCATACGGAGCTAGGATGGGCCGGGTACCCTCGTTCCAATCGAGGGGACAAAACTAGAGGCTCCAGCACTCATGCAGATACCGCAGGCTCTCGCGGGCTATGGTCTCGGGATCGGGGCTGTAGTCGAAGACCTCGACCGAGACATAGCCGCTAAAATTCGTCTCTTTGAGGACGGTGGCAATAGGGACAAAATCAACATCGCCGAAGCCGGGGCCGCGCCGGTTGGCATCGTTGGCGTGGACATGGACGGTCTGTGCACCAAACTGGCGGCAGAGCGCGGCGGGCGCGTCTGGGCCTTCGGAGCACATGCTCTTGACATCCAGCATCATCCGAATCGCCGGATGGTTGATTTCCTCGACCATGCGCCAAGCATCGGCCTGGGTCAGCAGAAAGTCCGCCTCGGGGCGCGGCAGCGCTTCCGGGCAGAGGACAGTGTTGCAAGCCGTGAGCGTCTCCGTGAGCGCGGCCAGTGTCCCACACATCCGCAGCCACGCACCAGCTTCATCGCCGTTCTCGATGGTACGCGCCTTGGGCGATCCTAACACGAGCACCGGAGCGCCCACATCACCGGCAAACTCGACAAGTGCTTTTAAGTAGTCTAATGTCTTCTGGCGCAGCGCAGAGTCTACCGTGTGCAGGTGCAGGCCCGGCGGGGAGACCAGCAGCCAGTGCGCCCCGACGATTTCGAGGCCATGGTCACTTGCGACACGCTTTATCTCGTTGCGCTGCACCAGGGAAATCTCACGGACATCGGGCGCAAAAGTAAAGGGAGCCAGCTCGATACCGTCGTAGCCAACTTCAGAAAGAAACGCGCAGGTGCGCTCCCAGCTCCAGGGATCGGCAGCACCCAGTGGTGCAAAAGTCTCGTTGCAGATCGCAAATTTTTGTGCAGACATAGGCGCATTTTATCGTGCCAAACACACGCTCTTAACCTACCCTGTGGGAGATGCGCTACAATCAACCTATGAAACGACCCGCTCGTGAAAGCCTGGTTATTGTGGGAAGCATTCTTGCAGGAGCGCTTCTGGCAAGCTGGCAGGCAGTCGCAAAGACCCTAACCCAGGCCATTACCGCTGTCTCGGAGCAGCGGGCATGGCAAGCCAGTGCCATCCCCGACCGCGTGATCTTAACGGTAACCGCCACCCCAGCAACCGCACAGGCCGTCACTTGGCGCACCGACACCAGTGTTGCTCCGGGCCAAGCCGTTGCCCAGCTTGCTCCCGCCTCGGCGTATCCGAAGTTTGCAGAAAAAGCCCAGATCTTTATTGCCCACACCGAGCCTCTTCTCACTGATCTTGCGCCCACTCACTGCCATAGCGCTGTCTTTACGAACCTCAAGCCAGAGACGCTCTACGCCTACCGGGTGGGCGATGGCACGAACTGGAGCGAGTGGTTTCACTTCCGAACCGCCAGTGATAAGCCCAAGCCCTTCTCTTTTATCTACTTTGGCGATGCCCAAAACGATATCAAGTCTCTCTGGTCGCGGGCCATACGCTCCGCCTACTCCGAGCTTCCCAAAGCGAGCCTTCTGCTCCATGCGGGTGATCTGATCAATACCCGCAAAGATGCCGAGTGGGGCGAGTGGCACTACGCGGCAGGCTGGATCAATGGGATGACCCCTAGCCTCCCCACGCCCGGAAACCATGAGTACTCGGGCACCAAGACCCTGACTCCCAACTGGCGGGCGCAGTTCACGCTTCCCGAAAATGGAGTCCCTGGGCTTGAGGAGACCTGCTACTTCGTGGACTATCAGGGGGTTCGCTTTGTCTCACTCAACTCCGAGGAAAAGCAGGCAGAGCAGGCAGCTTGGCTCGATACGCTTCTCTCAAAGAACCCAAACCGCTGGACGATCCTGCTCTTTCACCGCCCGATGTACTCCAGCGCCAAAGGTCGCGACAACAAAGAGCTGCGCGCACAGTGGCTCCCCATTATTGAAAAGCACCGAGTGGACCTGGTTCTTCAGGGACATGACCACACCTATGCCCGCTCACAGAACCTCAAAATGGGTGTCAATACTCAGAGTCGTGACTATGGCACGGTCTACGTAGTCTCGGTCTCGGGGCCCAAGATGTACACGGTCGAGCGGGAGCCCTGGATGCAGCGTGCGGCGGAGAACACACAGCTCTACCAGCTCGTTACAGTAGACGGCGGAGCGCTACGCTACGAAGCCCGCACGGTCACCGGCGAGGTCTACGATGCCTTTGAGCTTAAAAAGCGCCGCAACCGTCCGAATCTTCTTATCGAACGTGGCCCTAAAACCCCGGAGCGCCTGGGAGAGCCGAGCAAACAGTAGTCACACAGGGGCACTTGGTCTGGTACAATGGCGACGTGCCCCACCCTGCTGAGACAATTCGTTTGCTTCACTTTGCCGATGTCCATCTGGGGGTCGAGACCCACGGCAAGTTCAACCCGGAGACGGGCCTCAATACCCGGCTCGAAGACTTCAAAAACTCGCTGGATCAGGGTATCTCGCTGGCTTTAGACGCCGACATTGACCTGGCGATCTTTGCCGGAGATGCCTACAAGGCGCGCGACCCCAGCCAGACCCACCAGAAGCTCTTTGCCGATAGCCTCAGGCGACTTACCGACGCAAATATTCCCGTGGTGATGCTGGT
>NZ_CBAYMC010000004.1:0-42404 GCF_964826245.1 Armatimonas sp.
TCGTAGGCCCAGATTCCTAGGAAGCCGTTGATCTTGTCGCCGTACTTGGTGATGGCGTCCTGGACATTGCGCTGCGCCTTGAGCGGGTCGGCCTGGTCCTGGAACGGCTCCTGGAGCATCTCGATCTTGCCCTTGGTGGCGTCCTGGAAGCCCTTGTAGCGGTCAATGGCGTTCTGTGCGGACATATTGCCCACGAAGGCCACGAACTTCCCGCCTTCGGGCAGGAGCTTGAGGGCGGCCTCACCGGCGGCCTTGCCTGCTTCGTAGTTATTGGTGCCCAGATACGCCAGGCGCTTGCTGCTCTCACTGTCGGAGTCGAAGCAGATCACGGGGATTTTCTTGTCAATGGCTTCGTCAATGACAGACGCGAACTCTTTGCCATCAATGGGGGTTACGGCGATCCCATCGGGGTTCTTGGCGACGGCATCCTCGAAGGTTTTCTTCTGATCCGCGTGGGTGGGCGATGCGCCTGCGGGTGTCATGCGGCTGGTGTCGCAGTCGGTCAGCTCGGTCTTGGCGGCTTCGAGACCTTTCTCGGCAGCGGTCCAGAAGTCGGCGCTGTTGTTGGTGATGAGCGTGACGGCGAGCTTGCCATCTGCCTTGCGCGGTGCATCGAAGGCGCTACTGCCGCCTTCAGGAGCCTTTGCCGCAGGGGCAGGGGCGTCGCCTCCGCCCGGCGCAGGCGTCGCCGCCTGATCTTTACACGATGCCAGGGAAAACAGCGAGACCAATGCGGTCAGCGCGAGGCCCTGGCGAAAAAGCTGGGATCGCTTCATTCTTTGGGTTATCCTCCGCCGCCAGTATAACATATGGAGCGATCCGTGTGGGTTACTGCTCCGCGAGGCGCTTCTGGAGAGCATCCCCAAGCTCCGGATGGCCCGCCTCCTTGGCGAGCGTATCTACCGCCTGGAACGCCTCGACATAGCGCAGGAAGACATGCCGCTGGAGGGGGTCACGCTCACCCCAGCCAGTGAGCAGGCCGCGGGTCTGGAAGCTCTCCCAGAGAGGTAGATTGCCATCGAGTAGGGCTTGAGAGTCGGGGCGTGTGCCCGGGAGATAGAGGCGCTCCGTAACTCCCCACGGAGCATTTTCGAACTCCGCAGCGACTTCATGGAGGCTCGTGTTGAGAACCTTACGGCGAGCAAAGCGTGTGTCGCGAACTAAGAGCATGGCTCGTCCCTCGGTGAGCGCCTGACGGAAAAATGCCCGCTGAAAAGTGCCGTCTGCAAACTGCGCGGTGGTAAGACTTGCACCGGGCAAGACACTGTCAAGGGTGGGGTACTGTGCGAGGAGATGGCGGTAGTACCAGCCGTCGTAGAGCAAGGCACTTCCCAGGGTGTTCCAGTCCACAATCACCACATCGGGGCGCTGGTGCTTGACCCATTTCTGGTACCAGAGGCTAAAGGTGACATTGGAGTCGGTGACGATTACGGCGTTGGGTGGGGCGGAGAGGAGGATGTTTTGTGAAAAATCCGCTTCGATAACGTTGCCACTCTTGTCCGCTGCGCCCCAGTGGGTTCCCAGCGCAATCAGTGGCAGTCCGATGGCGGTGAGTGCGGCGATCTGTGGCTTTAGTGCAACCCGCTGCGCCAGTGTCCACGCTCCAACAGCCATCCAGGCGGTAGTCATCATAAACGATGGTAAGTAATAAACATAGATATCTAAAATATGGTAGTTTAGTGCGTAGAAAAGGCTCACACTCGCAATCCAGAGCGTTAGGAGAAGCATCGCCCGCTGCATTTTCCATAGTGTCATCACGCCCACCGGAGCCAGCCAGAGTGTCCAAATCCCAAACTCAGCCACCAGTGCTTTTCCATAGCGCAGGGTGTTCTCCCCGACCACACTCAGCGACTGTGAGAACATGAGCTGGCGGTAGAGATCCCCGGACAGATGCTTATAGAATAGCTCCGGTGTTGTTGGGCTTCCCCAGAGCACAGGAGATTGACTGAGTTTGGCGGACAGTGGCACGTAGGCGTAGAGGAGTAAGGGGAGCAGAAAAAGGGGCACCAAAGGCAGGAGCTTCTGAATGCCTACCCTACGACAGGCAAGTGTCAGAAAGCCTGGAAGAAAGAGCACCATCGTGAGATTGTTGGTCAGTGCAAGGCCATAGAGAAACACCAGGGGAGCCAGCACTTTTTCTCCCCGCTCGAGGCGCACACTCAGCCAGAGCACCGTGCACAGAAACAAAGCCGTGAGGGTGTAGACCTCACAAGAGAGAGATTGCTGCCAGAGAGTCGGGGCAAAAGCAAGCAAGAGCGCCGCGCTTGCCGAGACGGTGCGTGAGGGCACGACACTGGCGACAAAGCGGTAGAACATCGCGACAGCTCCTGCCCCGAAGAGAGCCGTCATCAGATTGACACGCATCGCAGGCTCATCTATCACGGGCGCGAGTCCAAAGAGAAACGCCCGGCCTAGCAGGGTAAAGAGCGGGTAGCCTGTCGGGTGACATACCCCAAGCGTCGCCATTGCGGTCTCGAAGTCGCCATCATCACCTGTGTAGATCGTCCGACACATGGTCGTGGCATAAATAACGGCGGCGAGGGTAAAGACGAGCCAAGCGATTTTCTTATCGGAGAGTGCGTTCACTCTCCTGATTGTCGGAGAAACCCCGTGATTTTTACAGCAGTGGTGTGCCGCGCTTGCAGAGCTGGAGCGCTAGGCCCCAAGGGTCGCGGAGCATGGTGAGCTGAGAGCCGTCGGGAAGGCGGACTTCGGAGGCATAGGTCGCACCCGCGGCTTCAAGACGTGCCCGATCCGTGTCCGGATTTTCGGAGACAAGGGCAATGTGGACAATGAGCGGGTCAAGGCTCGCATAGTCGGGCACTTGGTCGGGGGGATTGCAGTAGATCTCCAGAACGCTCTGACCGCTCTCATCGGCGAGAAAGTGTGTCTGGGTGGTGTTGTCCACATGTCGGACAACTCGGAAGCCGAGGTGCTCCACGTACCACGCGGCCATGGCGACAGGCTCGGCGACATTGAGAGCAAAGTGTTCGATGCGCATGGCTCTATTCTACAGCCCAAGGACAAATTCGGTATATTTCCCCAAGTTTGTGTGGGCTTTTACGAGACGAATTTGAGACAGTGAAATCTTATAAAAAGATATATAGTCAGTATGAATTGCTTTAAAGTGAGGGTTTTATTGGGTTTTAATTGGTTTTTATATGTTCAGGAATTTATAGGGGCTCTGATTTTTAATGGGCGTGGAGAGGGCATTTTGGGATATACTATATTCATAGTGACCTGGAAAACCCAGGAAACGAATCCTGGCGATCCCTTCAAAGCGAAGTGTGATCGTCATTTTTGTTTGTGCCTCCTATGCAAACGCCCCTTCCTTTGCAAACGCCCCTTCTTTTCCCCCGTGTTGGTGTTGCCGTCTTGCTCCTGCGCGAGGGGAAGCTTCTGCTTGGCCCGCGTGTCGGAACTCATGGGACAGGAACCTGGGCACCGCCGGGTGGCTACTTGGAGTTTGGTGAGTCTCCCGAAGCCTGTGCCCGCCGCGAGGTGCTGGAAGAGACCGGCCTGAGTCTGGAAAACCTACGTCATGGCCCGTACACCAACACGGTCTTCGAGGCCGAAGGCAAGCACTCCGTCACGCTCTTTCTCCTCGCCGACTGCCCCGAGTCGCTGGGTCCACCGGAGCGCCGCGAGCCCGACAAATGCCTCGGTTGGAGCTGGCACGCTTGGGACAACCTCCCCGAACCGCTCTTCGCCACGCTGGCTCAGCTCAAGAACAGTGGCTTTCGTCCGAAATAGTGGGCTTGAAATAAGAGACAATTTCGAGACAGTGAGTTGTTCATTTTTGGTAAGATTGATTTGGAGTTATAGATTATTCTAGATTTTTAAATGAATTTTCATTGATATATTGCTATTTTGAATTTTTCCATCTTAGATTTCTGAGTGGCGCAGGTAGGCCATTTTGGGATATACTATATGCATAGTGACCTGGAAAACCCAGGAAACGAAATCCCGACGATCCCTTCAAAGCGAAGTGTGATCGTCGTTTTTGTTTGTTACCCCCCTTCTTCTTCCACCCAAAAACTCTCCGCGATTAGCACATTGTTTCCCAATAACAAAACCCCCAGTGGCACTGTCACGGTCGGGGCGTCATCGGCTAAGAGAGCGCTCTGCATTCCGTGACGGTTCAAAATCTCTTGGGCGGGTGCGGCCAGTGAGAGCGGCCCCCGTAGGAAAAGCCCGGAAGGGAACCGAAAGAGATGCTCCAGAATTCTAGAGATCCCCCCGATAGGAAAGCCCTTTCGGGAGTCGGTGCCGTAGTGGTTTAGGTACTGCCAGAGAGGTCGCCAGCCGCCAAATACTTCCTGGGTGACTTGTTCAAGCTCCTGTACCAACGAGGGAATATCTGTAGGGATCGCGTTGAAGTAGAGGCTCGCTTGCGGATCGGTATAGTTGAGGAGCAAGGGATGCTCGGTGTGAAAGGACGCGCCAGCAAACCGCTTGTGCGGCCAGTGAAACGCGCGCTTGCTGCGAAAAGTCACGCGGAAGTGATACTCGCCTGCTTTCACGCACAGGAAGGTGGACTGGCGTTTTGTGAGCTGCGCCTCGGCGGCTCCGGAGATGATCGCGACAAACTCCTCCAGAGGGATACTCTCTTTCTCGTGGGCCATGGCGCATTTTACCGTCTAGGGGTGTTTTGACGTGCCGTACAATAGACCGATGTTGACAAGTGAGAACCCGGAAGAGCTGACGCAGCAAGTGCGAGCGGCGATGGAGACGTTAGAGGCGATTGTGGAGGATCGGGCACTTTTGGCCCATCTGAACAAGGACGATCTGGCGCGTTTGCTAAAGGCTGCGGGGCAAGTGGCAACTCCCGACGATGCGAGCCACCGCTACTTAATGAAAGCCACCAAGCGCCTGCGAAAGGCCGACAAGCGCGAGAAAATCGAGAGCGTTCTCCAAGAGGCGGGGATTCGTAAGCTGCGCCGTGAGGCGGTCTTTGTGACCCCGAACTACGCGCCACCCAGCGATGATAGCCAGCAAGAGATAGATGACCCGGACTTTCGAGAGGCAATTGAGCCACAGTATTGCTATATCTGTAAGCGCCACTACACCCAGCTCCATCACTTCTACGACCAGCTCTGCCCCAGCTGCGCCGCGTTCAACTACGCCAAGCGCACCGAGCTGGCGGATCTGCGAGGCCGTGTGGCGCTACTGACCGGCGGGCGCGTCAAGATCGGCTACCAGGCGGGGATCAAGCTGCTCCGCTGCGGGGCGCATTTAATCGTGGTGACGCGGTTTCCTCACGACTCGGCGGCGCGGTATGCGCTAGAGCCGGACTTTGAGCAGTGGGCGGATCGCTTAGAGATCTTTGGGCTGGACCTGCGCCACACGCCCAGTGTCGAGGCGTTCTGCTCGCACCTGCTCAATACCCGCGAAAGGCTTGATTTTATGATCAACAACGCCTGCCAGACCGTGCGCCGTCCGCCGGAGTTCTATGCCCACATGATGGAGGGCGAGCAAGCCCCGCTCTCGATGCTCCCCGAGGCGACCCGCAAGCTGCTCGGGGGCTACGAGGGGCTGCGCGGCTATGAGCTCCTCCCCTCGGCCAAGCTCTCGCAGATGGCACTTCTCCCCGGTGAGGGCGCGGGCCAGCAAGATCTCTTCCCGGAAGGGCGGCTGGATCAAGACCTGCAACAGATTGATCTGCGCGACCGCAACTCTTGGCGCTTGCAGATGGATGAAGTCTCCGCCGTGGAGCTTCTGGAGGTCCAGCTCGTCAATGCCGTCGCGCCGTATATCCTCAATGCACGCCTCAAGCCGCTGATGCTACGCACCCCCGAGCGCGACAAGCACATTGTCAATGTCTCAGCGGTCGAGGGGCAGTTCTACCGCAAGTTCAAGACAACCCGCCACCCGCACACGAATATGGCAAAGGCCGCACTGAACATGATGACCCGCACGTCGGCAGCGGACTACCAGGCCAGCGGAATCCACATGAACGCGGTGGACACCGGCTGGGTCACCGATGAAGACCCGGTGCAGATCGCGGAGCGCAAAGTGGCCCAGCACGGGTTTCATCCGCCGCTGGATATTGTCGATGGCGCGGCGCGGATTGTCGATCCGATTATCGCGGGGATCAACTCTGGCGAGCACGTCTGGGGCAAGTTCCTCAAAGACTACCTGCCCACGGATTGGTAGCTCACCCCTGCCAGCGTCCCTGGATGCGAATGGGGGTTCCCCGGTCAACCCACTCGTAGAACCAGCGAGCAGGGTTACCATTGCTTAGGGGGACTCGGATGCAGCCGTGCGATGCGGGGAACGGTGGCACGCTGGTGAACCCGTGGATGAAGACATTGCCGTTTACCTGGACGCTGTAGGGCATGGGGGCTCCGTTGTAGAGGCTAGAGTAGTGCATCCGTTCCTTGACCGGCCCCGCCATGAAATCGCCTTTCGGGGTTCGGTGGCCTAGCCGCCCCGTACTCACGGGTGTCTCCAGCACGAGAGTGTCTCCCTGCCAGGCACGGAGCCGCTGGGTGGCGCAGTCTACCTCGACACGCTTCTCGCCACGGACAATCTGGACCGTGCGCTCCCCGCTCTTGACCGTCACCATGCCGCTTGACGGCTCCCACGAGACAGCACCGTCCAGGGAGCGTAGCGCACCTACCACGAGGAGCGCGGTGCCATCCAGGAGTCGTCGCACGCTGCTGGGGGAGGTCACGGCTTGGTTGTTGATCGAGAGGCGCTGAGTGCTCTGTTCCCAGAGGATCGTCCAGCCAAGGGCATCGGCGACCTTTCGTGCATCGACATAGAGAGTCTCGGGTCTGTCGGCAAAGCTGATGCCGCTCAGGGGGGGGGCTTGTGTTCGCATGGGCGCATTTTACTGGAAAAAGTGCGTGTTTAGGGCTTCAGGGGCAGTGTCCTGCCGAGGGAACCGATCCCTCGGGGCGCATGCGCGGAGGTCGCGCCAGACGATGCTGGTAACTAAATCGCGCGGTGCTTAGGAGGAAAAACGTCTCGCCTGCCGAACGAGATATGTATGGAAAATGACGCTGTGGTCGCCGCAAATCTTGCGGTGCTTGAAGAGAAGGGCTGGGTGGTTCTGCCGGGGGCGCTCTCGCCGGAGGAGACGGAGAGCTGTCGGGTGGCACTGAACCAGGCCCGTGCCAATGGCTGGGAAGAGGGCCTCAACCGTGTGGGCAATATGTGGTTCGACTGCTTGCTTGCCAAGATGCCCGAGGTCTTTGCGCCCCTGGTGATGCACCCGAGTGTCAAGCCGTACTTGGACGCGCTCTACGGCCCCCAGGCGCTGCTCCGCTCGCTACGTGGGCACATCAACCCCGGCCCCTATGACCAGGAGTGGCACCTGGATTTCTACGGCTACTGGCAGCAAAACGACAAGGCGCCCTATGCCAGCCGTGCCACAGGGATCAACACGACCTTCTATTTTCAGGACAATGGCCCCGGTATCGCCAAGCTAACGTATGTGAAGGGAGGGCACCGGATTCCTCCCCCGGAGGAGCTGACGCATCGGGGTGGCTGGGCCGTTTCGGAAGCGGCGTTCAACGCACACTACGATGCCCAAGAGCACGAGATTGTCTATCCCAAGGCCGGCGACTGCGTCCTCTTTTTTAGCCACATCCCACACAAGGGCTCCAAAGACGATGCCACCGTGGAGCGCTCCAATGTTGTCTGTCACTACCAGAATATGCCGTTTTATGAGGGGATTCCCCATGTCAGCCGCTTCCAAGCGGTGCGCCCTTAAGTGATGGTTGTGAGTGGGCTCTCCCTCGTCGGCTGCGGCGGTGGGGGTGGGAGCAATCCCCATTGAGACGATCTCTACTTCTTGCGACGTGCTACGATACCGAGGGCCGTGCCCAGCGCGAGGAGGGCGAGCGTGCCGGGTTCGGGTGCGGCGGAGGAAGAAGAGCCGAGAGTGCTAATTTTATCTCCGTTCCCCCTCACGATAACCGTGTCAAACGCCCCGTTTGCTGGGGCAGCAGCAGCGATGTTAGTGATGGTCGTTATTGTGCCAGCAGTCAGAAAGACTGTGTCCCCAGTAGTCACACCAGGAAACGAACCAAAAATATAGACATCATTCGTAGCCAAGCTTCCTCCTGTATAACCGCTGTTGATGCCATTGATGGTCTGCGCCGCGCCCCCATTGATGCTAAACGTCATCGTGGCGGTCACCGATGGTAAGGTATCCAAGAAAGGATTCCCCACTCCCTGAAAGGCGAAAATGGGCGCAACGGGGCTAGTGGTTGTGATGGTGTAGGTAATGGGAGCGGCAATGGTCATGGTCAGCGGGGTGCCACTGCCCCCGCTAAAGGTCAGGTTCGCCTGCGCTCCCGCTTTTTGCGGAAGTACGGTGAGGGTAGCGATACCTAGGCAGGTAGCGATAGCCAACTTAGAGGGGCGAGGGAGGAGAGAGGAGAGCTTCACGGGTTTCATTCCATTTCTATTGCCTACTGAAAGCTCGTCTGCGTCGGCAGCGAGCCAAAAGGCTACTATAAACTGGCAATATTATATACCGGCACTGGTAAAAGTACAAGGTTGTGAATCTAGGGGGCAAGACCAAAAAGTGGTGAGGCGAATACGCGCCAGGAGCTGAAAATTCCTCGCTGAACGCCTTCGGCGCAACGTCCTGCTGGACGAGGAGGCGTGGACTTTCCCACCCGTAATGTTTGCTCTACTGCTGGAGCGCCAGCTTTCCCTCTCCGTCACAGACCAGCTCTTTGACCTTGACGCAGCGCAGGTGATTCACCCCGCCCGAGAGGCTGGCGTCGTGGTGGAAGAGATACCACTTGTCTTGAAACTCGACGATGGAGTGGTGGGTTGTCCAGCCGAGAACGGGCTCTAGGATTCGTCCCTGGTAGGTAAACGGCCCCAGCGGGTTGTCCGACGTAGCATAGACAAGATAGTGGGTGTCGCCGGTGGAGTAGGAGAGATAGTACACCCCGCCCAGCTTGTGCACCCACGCGCCCTCAAAGAAGCGCCGGTCGTGGTCGTCGGCCTGGAGCGGGTTGCCACTCTCATCTAAGATTGCGATCTCTACGACGGGGCCCGCCAGCGCGTGCATGTCGTCGGAGAGCTTGGCGACGCGTGGTCCGAGCGCGGGGACGGCTCCGGTGGGCTCGACGGGTGCGTTTTTGTTGAAAGCATCGCCTTGCCAGCACTGGAGCTGCCCGCCCCAGATTCCGCCAAAGTAGAGATAGGCCGCGCCACCGCTCGCCGCATCGTCCACGAAGCTACACGGATCAATGGAGAACGTCCCCGCAATCGGCTCGGGATCGGCGGTAAAAGGCCCGGTGGGGGAGTCCGAGACCGCCACTCCAATCCGAAAAATGCCGTCTTTGTCGCGTGCGGGAAAGTAGAGATAGTAGCGCCTGTTTTTCGTCGCCGCATCGGGAGCCCAGAGCTGGGCACTCGCCCAGGGAATGTCTTCGAGCGCCAGCGCCACCCCGTGATCTGTCACCGGCCCGCTGGCACTCTCCATCGAGAAGACATGGTAGTCGCGCATCGCGTACTGATCACCGTTGTCGTTGGACTCTAGGCCAGAATCAATATCGTGCGACGGGTAGAGATAGAGCTTGTCCTCAAAAACATGCGCCGATGGATCTGCGGTGTAGATATGGGAAATTATCGGCTGGTCAGACATGGCTTACAGAATTCGCTTTCGGTCGCGGTGCTCGGCGAAGTAGATCTCGCGGTACTTGCTGTGCAGGTAGCGAATGAGCGGCTTGGCGGAGAGCGGCTCGCCGCAGATGCGCTCGGTCAGCTCGCCGGGTAGGTAACGTCGTCCGGGCTGGTGGACATTCGTGCGGAGCCAGCCCAAGAGCGGAGCGTAGTCGCCACGAACGAGCCCCGGCTCGATGGTGGAGTCGCTAGCCAGTGCCTTCTCAAAGAGCTGCGCGGAGAGCATCGTGCCCAGCGCATAGGTTGGGAAGTAGCCAAACATCGCGCCGGACCAGTGGACATCTTGCAGGCAGCCGAGCGCATCGCTGGGGGGCGTGATGCCCAGATACTGCTCCATCTTGGCGCTCCAGGCTTCGGGGATGTCTTTTACCGCGAGAGTCCCCGCAACCAGCTCTTGCTCCAGCTCAAAGCGCAGGAAGATATGCAGGCAGTAGGTCACTTCATCGGCCTCAACCCGAACCAGTGAGGGCTCGACATGGTTGATTGCGCGGTAGAACTGGTGGACATCCACATCGGCCAGCACACCGGGGAAGTGATGCTGGAGGCCGGGGTAGAACACGTTCCAGAAGGTCCGTGAGCGCCCGATAATGTTCTCCCACAGCCGCGACTGCGACTCGTGAAACGCCAGGCTTGCGGCTCCCGAGAGCGGCGTGTCGTCGTCCTTGGGATCGAAGCCCTGCTCGTACATGCCGTGGCCCGCCTCATGGATCGTCCCCATGAGGGCACCGGGTAGCCAGTGGGTCTCGACACGCGTCGTGATGCGCACATCAGTGCGGTGTAGTCCCTGGCAGAACGGATGAACCGCCATGTCTTGCCGCCCCCGCTCAAAGTCAAAGCCCAGCTTCTTGGCGATGTACTCCGCGAACTGGAGCTGTGTCTTATCATCAAAGCCTCGCTTGAGGCAGGAGTTGTCCACGGGCTCGCCCTCGCGGATGATCTCCATCAAGGGCAGTAGGCCATCGCGCACCTCGGCAAAAACCGTCGCCACTTGCGCTGTGGTCATGCCGGGCTCGTACTGATCCAGCAGTGCATCGTAGCGGCAGCCACCGTGCCCCAGATGATCGGCCACGTCGCGGGAGAGCCCCAGGAGCTTTTCCAGAGTGGGGGCGAACTGGGCGAAACTATTTTCCTGTCGCGCCTTCACCCAGATCTCATGGGCCAGGGCTGTCTCTCGGGCAAGGCTCGAAACCAGTGCCGTCGGTAGCTTTACCGACTTGTCGTAGTCGCGGCGCACGGCTCGGAGTGTCAGGGCTTGATCCGAGCCCTCCTCGGCCCCCTCCGCCTCGGCATTGCTCAGCAAGCGCCCCGTTTCATCATCGGTGAAGCGCTCGTGAAGCAGCTTGCCCATCGCGCCCATGGCATTCGCACGTGCCAGCGCCCCGCCGTGCGGCATGTAGCACTGCTGATCCCAGCCCAGCAGGGCAGCGGCGTGGCCCAAGTGACCTAGCTCCGCCAAGCGGGCCAGTAAGCTCTCGTAGTCAGACATAGGCGGCATTGTACCCGATGGGTTGCAAATTGGGTAAATCTGCGATAGAGTATCTCTCGCCTAGCCGCTCCCGGATCGTTCAACGGCAGGACGACAGGTTCTGGCCCTGTTAATCGAGGTTCGAATCCTTGTCCGGGAATCCAAACCCCGCTACAATCGTAGTGGGGTTTTTTGTTGCCCTCCTCCCCCAGCCCCTCCTCCCAATCCTGGGAGGAGAGGGAGAGAGGGAAGTTTGAGGGGGCGAGGTTTTTGGCCTGGCTCCCCTCCTTGCCCAACCTCCCAGGATTGGGAGGAGGGGCTGGGGGAGGAGGGTATCTATGACCGAGAGCTATCGCGCCGCCTATAATGCGGCCTTCACACCGGCACGCTACGAGGCATTCCAGCGCCTGCTGACGGAGCGCTGCGGTGTGCCGATTGCGTTTCGTTGCGCGGAGACACCGTGCTTCTTCGAGGCGGCCACTCTTGAGGCGATGATCACCGCAGGTCGTGAGCTGATCGTGCCGCTTTTAGAAGATGCGGACTATCTTGCTCGCGCCGCGGAGGCCATCCCCGAGGCGTTTCGCGTCCCCGGCACCGACTCCGCCCCGCTCTTTGTCCAGGCAGATTTTGGTTTGGATGCGAACTTGCAGCCCAAGCTGGTCGAGATCCAGGGCTTCCCCTCGCTCTACGCCTTCCAGCCCACTCTGGCGGAAGCCTATCGGGATGCCTTTGCGCTGGATGCAACACTGGGGGCCTATCTGGAGGGCGGCACCGCGCAGAGCAACGATGCGGCGCTGATGCAAGCCTTCTGCAATGGCCACGATCCCCACGAAGTGTTCCTGCTGGAGCTCGACCCGCAGAGCCAGAAAACCCTCCCCGATTTTGTCCTCACCCAGAAGCGCTACGGCGTGCGGATGCTGGATGCTCGTGAGGTGGTCAAGCGCGGCACGAAGCTCTACACGCCCGAGGGGACACAGATCAAGCGGGTCTATAATCGGGTGATCGTGGACGAAGTGATCCGCAAAAATATCACGCTCCCCTTTGATTTCCGCGATGAGCTGGATTTAGAGTGGGCCGGGCACCCGAACTGGTACTTTCTGCTCAGCAAGTTCTCCCTGCCGTTTCTGACGCATCCGAGTGTCCCCAAAACCAGCTTTCTCTCGGAGGTGACGGCGCTCCCGGAGAACCTGGAGGACTTTGTGCTCAAGCCACTCTTCTCGTTTGCGGGCCTAGGCGTGAAAGTCGGGCCGACAAAGGCCGATATTGCTGAGGTAGTTGACCCGACCCAGTGGATTCTGCAGGAGCGCGTGAACTTTATCCCGACCATCCAGACCCCCGAAGGCCCGACCAAGGTGGAGGTGCGGATCATGTTTGTTCGGGTCGGGGAGCACTACCGGGCACTCACGACGCTCCTGCGGCTCGGACGCGGCAAGATGCTGGGCGTGGATCATAACCGCGATGCCACCTGGATCGGAGCCAGCGCCGCCTTTACGGTGCCTTAGTCTGTTAGCGGGTCAAGAAACTGGCCTCTCTCAAGTGGTAGACGAAGTCGTAGGCAGTGCCCGGCACCACCCAGGCGATGAAGTGGCCGGCGGGGCCGGGCGTGGGCTTTGCGCTGCGCCGCGAGGTCGAAAAAAGCAGCGCTTGTTCGGAGCTATTTTTACAGAGCAATAATCCGTTGGGCGAGAACTACTTCGCGGCTGTCGTTGGTGGCGATAAGCGTGAGCCCACCGCGTTTTTGCTGCTCCGCGACGAGCTCGGCGACCAGTGCGACGCCTTTATCATCGAGAGCGAGCCCGGCTTCGTCGAGGAGCAGCACCGGCGGCTCGAACAACACCGCTAGGGCGAGCTTCACGCGCTGGCGCAAGCCCGACGAGTACTGCCCAATGGGATCGTCTTCGCGCCCCGAGAGCCCGACGCGCTCTAGAGTCGAGGCGATATTTTCGGGTGAAGCGCCGCGCACGTCGCAGAAGAACTGAAGGTTCTCACGAGCCGTTAGCTCTGTGTAGAGTGTCAGGTCGGGCGAGACATAGCCACAGAGCCGCCGCCGCCGCGCGGGATCACTCTCATCGGCAGTGCCCACGGTCAGTGCAATCTGGCCTTTGCTTGCCCGCAAGAGCCCCGCCACCAGCTTGACCACCGTGCTCTTGCCGCTCCCGTTGGCCCCCGTGATCGCGACCACCTCGCCGCCCTCGGCCAGAAACGAGAAGTCTCGCAAGACGCGCCGCATCCCGTAGCGCTTCTCGATTCCCGTCAGCTTAAGTTGGATACTTTGCAGATCGTTCACTAGGAGACCAGCTCTAACAAGATACCTAGAATCTTCTCTAGTGCTTCAAGCGGCGTGTCACGCTCGATAGTCAGCCCGAACTGTGCTTCGACCTCCGGGAGAGTGAAACGATTATAGGCCATGTTCCCATTCTACCGCTTCATGCCCGTGTTCGTGATTGCCCGATGGAGAGCATGTCGCGTTTTACACACCTAGACTCTAGTGAACAATTTTTAAGGACATTCGTCCGAGAATACACTATAGAATGAAGGGGACGAGATGGCATTGGCAACTTTCTGGAATCGGGGCGCAACACCCATGACGACCGACACGGCTCTTATTGCGCGTTGTCAAAAAGCGGATATCGCGGCCTTCAATGAGATCGTCGGGCGTTATAAAGGCAAGATCTACAACTATCTCTATCGGATGACGGGCAATGCCGAAGACGCCGAGGATCTGACCCAGGAAGTTTTTGTGCGGATGTACTCCCATATCCACACATTTCGGGCGGAGGCGAGTCTCTCGACCTGGCTGTTTCGGATCGCGGGCAATCTCTGCGTGGATGCGTTCCGTCGCAAGAAAAAAGAGCGCGGCGTGGTCAGCTCGCTGGATGCGCCACTGTACAACGATGAGGAAGACGGCGGAGCGACGCGTGATGTGCCCGATATGAAGGCTGCGCCGGAGGTACTTTTCTCTCGTAAGGAACTAGGGGGGCAGATTGAAGAGGCACTAGCCAAGCTCCCCACCAAGCTACGCTCCGCTGTGGTTCTCCATGATATCGAGGGGCTCTCCTACGAAGAGATCGCGGAGGTAGAGAAAATACCCCTGGGAACCGTGAAATCGCGCATCTATAATGCCCGTGTGGCACTGCGAAGCTCTCTTCGTCCGTACTTAGAATCATGAGTCAAAAATAAAATGGCAAGCATGTTAGATTGTAAAAAAATTCAAGAAGGGCTCTCGGAGTACATCGATGGTGTACAGACGGTGGAGCAGAGTGAGGCGACGCAGGCACACCTGCGGTCTTGTGCGGTCTGCACCAAAATCGCTGAGGAGCTTACTCAGACCAGTCGCTTGCTGGCGTTTCTGCCACGCCCCGAGCTTTCAGAGAGCTTTGAGCTGAAGCTAACCACGCGGCTTGCGGGGCAGGCTCTCCGGCCCAAACCGATCACGCTTACGGAGAAGCTTGCCGCCTGGTGGGTACGCCCAGGAGTTCGCCCTGCCTTGGCCTCTGGACTTGCGGTGGCCACCCTCGTGCCCGTGGTGGTCTTCTTCCCGCGTGCTGTACGCCCGACGGTTGTCGCGACACCGGCAGTCGAGGCCGTGGCCGAGAACGCGGAGGTAGAACAGGCCATGCAGGAGCACCTCTCCGCCAAGGCGGGCGAGGTCTTTGGTGATTCCTCAGGCCTCTTACTTGCATCGACCCCGGCGGGGCGCGAGACAGGGTCATAGGTAGAGGGATGTCTCGTATTGCTCTAGGGGTGGGGCTGGCGCTGGTGGCGCTCTCGGCGCAGGCACAGCCTCCCCCGCTGCCAAAGGAACTTCAGAGGAATCAAGAGGTGCTCGCCAAGGCAAGAGCAGGGCTGGCTCACGTGATCCTGCGCCGCATGGTTCAGGCCGAGGCTGCGCTGGCGTTCCAGGCACGCGAGGTCACCGTGGGCTCCGAGGGGCGCACCACGGAGCAGTGGGTCAAGCGCGATCCCAAGCAAGGGATTCGGCGCGAGTCGATCAAGCCGGAGGGAATTCTCCTGATCGACAACCAGCACCGTCAGTTTCTGATCCACCAGCGGGAGAAGCGCTACCAGGAGGGCAAGTCCCAGCTCGCGGAGGTGAAGAAACACCTCCAGGAGGCGCTATCGGCGGGTAAGGGAGCGCTACAGATCGAGCTGCAAGGCACCGACACCATCGCAGGGCGTCCGGTGGATGTGGTCTTTGTCCATCCCGGCGATGGCCTCTTGGGACCATCACGGCGCTTCTGGGTAGACCGCGAGACGGGGCTACGGCTCCGCACGGAGGAGCGGGCCCCCGATGGCCGCATCCTCTCCAATACCTACTACCTCTCTTTGGAGCTCAACCCCAGCTTCAAGCCCGATGACTTCCAGCCCCCGCCGCTCCCACAGGGGTTCAAGCGGGTCTTGGATAACCAGAAGCGCTATAAGTCCCTGGAGGAGGCAAGCAAAGACGGCGTGATCATTCGGCAACCCGGCTGGCTTCCTCCTGGCTTTAGCCTGCGCACGATCACGGTGACAAAAGCGGCCCGCCCACGAACGACTCTCCTCTGGGGTAACGGGCTGACGACACTCTCGCTGGTGAGTATTGCCAGCCCCATGCCCTCCCTGCTGGTTCGGCTTTTGAAGGGTGCGGAGAGCGGGATTGTCCAGCCTCCCAAGGGCGAGCGCTCCTACACCTGGAAGACCAGCGAGGGGTACTGCCTGCTGATCGGCAACCTCCCCGATGACCAGCTCAAACATATCGCCGACTCGGTGAAGTAGGGGCTCAAACTGTCGGGACGGGAACTTGGGTGAGGATTTTCTGGATGATGGTGACATCCTCCATCCCGTGTGCCCGTGCCTCCGCGGAGAGGATCAGGCGGTGGGCTAGCACAAACGGAGCGAGGCGCTTGACATCGTCTGGGTTGGCGTACTTGCGGCCTGCCATCGCGGCATGGGCCTGTGCGGCGTGCATCAGTGCCAGCGAGCCACGAGGGCTCGCCCCAATCTCCACCTGATCGCTCTTACGGGTAGCTGCCACGACCTCTGTGATGTACTTTTGCAGCAGCGGGGCAACAACAACGTGGCGAACCTGATCCTGGAGGTCTACCAGGGTCGGGGCATCCAGAACGGGCTTGACATTGACTAGTGGGTGGCTCTGGACTTGGGAGTTCAGAATCCCAACTTCTTGCTCCAGGCTCGGGTAGCCTAGGCGGACACGCATCGTGAAGCGGTCCATCTGTGCCTCAGGGAGCTGGTAGGTTCCCGCGTGCTCGATATTGTTCTGGGTGGCGATCACAAAAAACGGACGTGGCAGCGGGTGCGTGATCCCGCCCTCCGAGACTTGTAGCTCCTCCATACACTCCAGAAGCGCCGCCTGGGTCTTGGGCGTGGCGCGGTTGATCTCATCGGCGAGCACCACTTGCGCGAAGATCGGGCCGGGCATGAAGCTAAACTCTTGGGTCTTCTGGTTGTAGATCGAGGTGCCTGTAATATCAGCGGGGAGCAAGTCTGGGGTGAACTGGATACGCTTAAAGGCACAGCCAAGCGACTGCGCCAGGGTCTTGGCTAGGGTGGTCTTGCCGACACCGGGGATGTCTTCGATGAGAAGATGCCCGCCCACTAGCAACGTCACCAGCGCCATCTCGACGGTCTCGTGCTTGCCAATGATGACCGTCTCCACCTGCTCTTGAACCCGTCGCATGGCCACTGCGACATCGGTTTGTAGTTCACTCATGGCAGGATTATACCGATTTTACTTTCATAGTGGCTGCCTTGAGACCTGCCGTCTCCACTTTTAAGAGCACTTCGCCTTTGCCTCATCCTTGGCGCGGATGATGGCGAGTGCGAGGCCGTGAAACGCGGGGTACTCGGTGCCTTGGAAGCTGCGCGGGTTGGTGGCATCGCCATTGCCCACTGCGGTGAGCTCAGCGGCATTTCCAGTGATCGTGAAGCGCAGGAGATAATCTGCAGACATCACTTGCTGGCCTTTTGCATCGACAATCGTCACGGTCACAAAGCTCAAATCATGGCCTCCCGTGAGCTTGGTCCGATCCGCAGTGAGCTTGATCTGCGTGGCGGGGTCGGTGGTACGCTGGAGTGCCTCAGCCCAGGGCTTGCCGTTTTGGTAGGCGATAGCTTTCAGCTCTCCGGGGGCGTAGAGATGCACCGGGTTCTCCAGCTCCTCAGGCTCAGACCACGAGTCCCCGTCGGACATCAGCCCAAAACGCGCAAACTTCCCGCTCCGGTCACCGGGCTGGAGACTTGGGAGCCCGGCACGGGCTTTGCGGCTGAGGAACGAAGCCACTGCAGACGCCTCCTTTCATGGGGCGTCTACTTGGGCATCGTGAAGACCTTGTTATCCACAGGCACATCCCAGTGGGTACTTTTGATGACCGTGACAATATTACCCATACTAGGGGTCTGCTGGATGCTCTTGTGTGGCACGATCACGCCGCCGCTCTTGCGGAAGTCTGAGTAGATTTCTGGGGCATCCGCGTCGCGGCGGAGCACAAAAAAGCTCTTGGTGGAGACATACTCGGTCATGCGCTCGCCGGATTTCGTGGTTTTAAGGAGCACATAGCACTCCTCGCCGTCGATTTTTTCGGTGCCCGTGATGGCGATTTTTTCAAAGAGCTTGCGCGGCTCCAGCAAGCCCATCGCCAGATCGACCTCCGCGCGGGCACGCTCGCTGTTTTGCATGGGCTGGGGCGGCAGGAAGCTAAAGCTAACCCAGATGGCTTTCCCATCATAGCCAGTGGCCATCCAGCCAATCTTCTTGCCAATGGTGGTGATACTGAGCCTCTGCGACTGTTTCCCCTGGCTCTGGTAGGTCTCGCCAGTGGCGAGCATGCCCTGGTTTTCAAAGTCCACCGTAATGGTATCCACGCGGCTCTTGTGCTTGCTCCAGGCGGCGCGTCCCCCTGCCGCCTCCAGCATCTTGGCCAGGAGCGCGTCCACGGCGAGCGGGGCAACATAGGCTACGGCTTTGTCTTTCACCAGCGTTAGTTTAGTTCCCGGCTGCTCCCAGGTCATGCCTTTCTCGTCGAAAGTGGCTTTCATCCCGGCAGGAACCGGCGGTGCGAGCTGGTAGACACGACCTCCGAGGTGCTGCATGGCGTAGGGCGGCTGGCCCGGAACCGTCAGCACGAGATGGTCTTTCTCAAAGCTAACTTTCATCGTCGCGGGGGGGGTCGTGCTCACGTAGCTCCCAGCTTCGTCTTTGGTGGGCACGGGAGATGGGGCTGGCTTGGGAGTATTGGAAGTTGTTGGATTTTTGTCTTCGGGCTTTTCACCGCTTAAGTTGCGCCAGACAATCTCCTGAATCTCGCTTGCCAGCGGACTGTCGCTGACATTGCTGAGCATCACCAATCCCCATTTCTTCTCGGGGATAAAGGCCACTTCGGCGTTGAAGCCATCAATATTGCCCCCATGCTCCACGACTTGGATGCCCTTCCACTTGGGCAGGAACCAGCCGTAGCCGTAGCCGATACTCGGCGTCATGGTCATCTGCTTGGTGGTCATCGCGGTGTAGCTCTGGGCGCTCAGTAGGGGCTTTGCCTCTTGCAGCATTGCCTCGACCCACTTTGCCATGTCTACCACCGAGGAGTTAATGGCTCCGGCGGGTGCCGTTGTGGCAATATCGCGCCAAACAAGAGGTTTCTGGGTTGCAGGATCGTAGCCGGTGGCGTGGTCTTTATCGGCGAGAGCTTTTTTTACGGAGAGCGTGCTGCGGGTCATGCCCAGCGGCGCGAAGATCTTCTGCTCGATCACTTGCTCATAGGGCATCCCAAAGGCGTTGGCCGCGATCTCCCCGGCAGCGGCAAAGAGAATATTCTGGTACTGAAACGCGGCTCCCAGCTTGGCGGTGGGCTTGGCGGTGCCCACTGCCTGGATCAGCTCTTTTCGGCTCAGCGTGCCCTCAGAAGCGAGCATTAAAAAATCCGTGCGGGGCAGGCCCGAGCGATGGCAGAGGAGATCTGAGACGGTAATTTTTGCGCTGGCCTCGGGGTCACGGAGCTGGAAGTAGGGCAGGTAGGTCACGGGGCGCTCTGTGAGCTTGACTTTCCCCGCGTCCACGGCCATCAGGACGGAAGCGGCAGTAAAAGCCTTGGTCGAGGAACCAATAGAGTAGAGCGTCTCCGGCGTGGCAGGGAGCTTCTTGGCCACATCGCGCAGGCCAAAGCCGTGTGTGTAGGCCAGCTTGCCGTCTTTGAGGACGGCGAGCGAGAGGCCCGGGATTTTGTACTTGATCCGCGCCGCCTCGACTTCTTTTTCCAGAGCCGAGAACTCAGCAGGAGCCTGAGCCGAGGCGAGCGCGGGGAGCGTGAGCGCAAAAAGCGAGACAAGAAAAGAGCGTTTCATCGCCTTTAAGATCGCACTCTGGGAGCAATTGTTACAAGCGACCGCTTTGCCAATTAGCGAGGACGTAGAAGTAACACCGAGTAGGGAGAGCTGAGAGCGTAGCGAAACGAGACGCTACCCACGATCAACCTCTCTGTGAAGCTATGACCGTGGGCTCCTAGGATCAGCAAGTCCGCGTGGGTTTCGGTCATGGTCTCGGCAATGGCATCGTCAAGGGGCTTGTCCAAGATGCGTGACTGCATCACGGGGGCCGAGTCGCCAAAGGCTGCGTCTAGGCGTGCAATTGTGTCGGCATTGCGCACGCGCAGGCTATGTTCGACTTGGTCGCCTGCCCCGACCCCACTCTCGCCTTTGGCCAGAAGCTGCTCGCGCATCGCAGCAATTGGGAAGGCGGTGAGTACGGTTAGCTCCGCAATGCCTAAGGGCAAGAGCTCCCCCAGAAGTGCCGCACACTGATCGGCGTAGGGCGAGTGATCCGTGGCGAAGACAGCATGTAGGGGGCGATCTGGAAGCTCTGTGGCGCGGGCTAGCAAGACACTCTCTTTGGCGTCCAGCACAGCGGCGCGGGCGACACTTCCCACAAAGGCAGTCTTCCAAGCGGGATCGTGCGACGCATTCAGGGCCAAGAGATGCGCCCCCGCAGACTCCGCTGTTGCCAGGAGCATGGTTGCTGGGTTTCCCGTGATGACAGTCTCTGTGAGGGGATAGGTAGAGCCCAGTGCCTCCGCGACATGGGTGACAGCCTCGCTAGAGTCTGGCCACTCTTGCCCTTCGTAGAACTGTGCCGCAACTCCAGAGAGTACGGGCATCAGCTCTCCTCCCGGGAAGACGGGCGGCGGAACCACATGGACGACTTCAATCTCGCCTCCCACAAACGCGATTTTTTTCAGAAGCGACACAACAGGCACATTGGCCTCCGGTGTCCGACTATCCACACCCAGTACGATTTTCATAGGCTTATCCTAGGGGCCTTTTGCCTCCATTGAATCGGCGCTTCGGCGGATTTGAGGTACAACAATGCCATGGTACAGATCGTGGTTCGCTACGAGGGAAATAAGAAATGTCAGCTTACCCATCCGGAAGGCATGACACTCACGACGGATGTCCCTAAAGACCTAGGCGGAGAGGCCACCGCGTTCTCCCCGACAGACTTGATCGCCTCTGGGTTGGTAACCTGCATTCTGACCACAATTGCGCTCTGGGGGGAGCGGCACCAGCTTGATTTAACAGGCATGAGCGCCACGGTGGAGAAAGAGATGAGCACAACCACAAACCGGATCGGGCGGCTTGCCGTGACTGTGAGCATCCCTACGGCGGCAGTTTCTGAGGAGCTACGGCCACGCTTGGAAGCGATGGGGCACCGTTGCCCGGTACACGCAAGCCTGCACCCCGAGATCGAGGCTCCGATTCTTTACCGCTATGTCTGATCTTTTGATCTTTTTCTGCAAAGCCGTAACCATCTGGGCCATAATAACGTTTAGCTAGGAGAAGGACTTTTGCCATGTCTGTCTTTACCGAAAATCCCGTTCTCTACAAAGAGATCACCACTCGCTTTCAGCTACGTCGCCAATCTAAGGCCAACCGTATTGTCATCTACTCTATCGTAGGGCTGATCATTCCCCTGTTCTACTGGTTCAGCATGCTGGCCATACTCCGTGACTCCAATGCGGCGCGTGACTCCTACGGGATCTTTCTCTGCGCTCTGGAAGTGAGCCTGGTGGTGTTCCTGACCCCAGCCATGCTGGCCTCGGCGATCACGCTGGAGCGGGAGAAGCAGACCTGGAACGCGCTTCTGCTCTCGCGGCTCACCCATAGCGAGATTGTGGCGGGCAAGTTTATCGGTGGGCTGATTCCCACCCTGATCGCGCTGGCGGTCTTTTTCCCGCTCAATATTATCGCGGCACTAGGGGCGGGCATAGGACTGGGGCAGTTTCTTCTCTCGCATGTCTTGCTGATGGCAACGATGCTCTTTTACGGGGCGGTAGGGCTCTTCTGCTCCTGGGTCTGCCGCCGCACCCAAGTGGCAACGGCGACAGCCGCGGGAACCGTGGCATTCTTCACCCTGGGCTCCCCGCTGGCGCTCTCACTCTGGCAGTCCGTGTCAGGCTACAGTGGTAGCTCCCGAGCCAGCGACTTTCTCCCCCTCTGGAGCAACCCGTACTACGCCATGGCCGAGCTGACCATGGAGCGCAGCGGTAACCCCGAAATCGCGATCTTACTGACGATAGGCTCGCTGATCGGCACCGTGCTGCTCTTGGTGCTTGTCACTCGCAGACTGGCCCAAGGCCCGAAAGAAATGAGCGCGTAGGCATCACCATGGCACTTGTTGAGATCAGTCATCTTCGTAAAGAGTACGGCGACTTAGTGGCGGTCAAGAACCTCTCGCTAACCTTGAACGAGGGAGAGATCTTTGGTTTTATTGGCCCCAATGGCGCGGGTAAGACCACGACCATCAAGATCCTGGCGACACTTTTAGATCCCTCAGCGGGGAGCGCGAAGGTGGATGGCATTGATGTCTCCCTTGACCCTGAGGCGGTTCGCTCCAAGATCGGCTACATGCCCGATGCCTTTGGGGTCTACGATGACTTTAAAGTATGGGAGTACTTAGACTTCTTCGCTGCTTCCTATCGAGTTCCCAAGGGCGACCGGCCCGGCCTCATTGACCTCGTTCTAGATCTGACCAACCTCTCCGTCAAGAAAGATGCCTATGTTGAGTCGCTCTCACGCGGCATGAAGCAGCGGCTCTGCCTGGCACGCACACTGGTACATAACCCGAAAGTATTGCTTTTAGACGAGCCTGCCTCGGGGCTAGATCCGCGTGCCCGCATCGAGATCAAGGAGCTGCTCAAAGAACTGCGTAACATGGGCAAGACGATCATTGTTAGCTCGCATATTCTCCCCGAGCTGGCGGACTTTTGCACGTCGGTGGGCATTATCGAGCGTGGCGAGATGATCGTCGCCGGCCCGATTGAGAAGATCATGAAAGAGGTGCTCGGCGGGCGCGTGCTGGAGCTACGCGTCCCTGAGGCGGATCGAACACAAGCGATGGCGATCTTGCGCTCCGTAGAGCACGTCCGTGATGTCGTGCTGGTGAGCGAGACAATCCGCGTGGACTACAATGGCACGCTCGACGATCAATCTAATGTTCTGCTGGCACTGATCCAAAACGGCGTCCGTGTGCAGACCTTCGCCGAGCAAGATACCGACTTGGAAGATATTTTCCTACGCGTAACAAAGGGCCTGGTGGCATAAAATGGCATTTTCCCTCTCCTTTGAAAACCCGATCCTGACCAAAGAGCTGCGCACGCGAATGCGTGGCGCGAAGGCGTTCTGGATTCTATTGCTCTACCTGGGGCTGCTCTCCGTGATTCTTGGGGGGACGTACTTAAGCTGGCTGACCAGCCAAGAGCGCCAAGGAGCCTACGCCACCCAGACCTACGACATGGGCCGGATGTTCTACGGCGTCATCTTCGCGGTTCAGGCGGCACTCGTAGGGCTTATCACGCCCGCTCTCACCGCGGGAGCCCTCTCTATCGAGCGGGAGCAGCGCACCTTTGAGGCCCTCGCCGTGAGTCCGCTCTCACGCCGGAGCATTGTGCTGGGCAAGCTGACCTCGTCAGTGGGCTTTGTCGGGCTGCTCTTGCTCTCATCGCTGCCGCTGGTGGCACTGTGCTTCCTGCTGGGGGGCGTCTCGCCCCAAGAGGTGTGCGCGGCCTATGTCCTGCTCATGGCCTCGGCGTTTCTCTATGGCGCAACCGGCATGGCCTACTCGTCGTTTGCCAAGAACACCACGACATCCACCGTGCTAACCTACGGTACGATTCTACTCTTCTTCGTGGGCACCCTCCCGCTGGTGAGCAGTATAAACTTCGCCTCTGCGAGCCTGAATAACTACGCTAAGCCGTTTTTGCTCTCGGTGAACCCGGTGGGCGCGATGCTGGCGGGCAACCTCACGGAGAGCTACTTTGGCCTCGCTATCCCCAGCTGGTTGGTCGGCCTGACGATTAACGGCCTGCTAGGCACGATTCTCACCCTTGTCGCCCTGCACCGAATCGAGTACCCCCGCACCGACCGCTCGCCACTTTTGCGTGGCCTCACCGCGCTCTTTATTGGCCTCATCTCCCTGGCGATCTACGGCAACGACCATTGTCACTACATCTACAGCTGGCTTCCTGCCCTCCTGATGCCCATCCTGACCGTGCTCCTTATCCCGATCTTCGTCTCCGGTGAGGGCTTGCCCAAGGGCTCGCTCAAGCAAGCATTCCGTCGGATTAAAGATGGCAACCCCGTTTCGGGCTTGTTCTACGGAGCCAGCATCATTGGGATACTTACTCTTGTTCTGTTAGGGCGAGGTGAGTATGATTTCCAGTCTCAGGTGCTGAGTAACGTTCATGTTTTAAGCAACCCTGAGTTCTCTGCTTGGAAGACGCGTGCCACCGACTGGTTCATTGTTGGAAAAGAGCTGGCAATCACGCTGAGTGCGCTCTTTGGCTTTGGCTCGCTCACGCTCCTCCTCTCGCAGAAGCTCAAGAATCGCTGGGGCGCGATGGCGCTCTCGTTTGTGGTCTTGGCCGTGGTGAACTTCCTGCCCTTTGCCGCCGAGGTGAATACCTACAACGAGAAGCATACGATCTTTATCAATGCCCTCTATCTCTCGCCCATCGCAAGTGTGGCTGGAAATACGGGCTATGGAAACAGTGGAATGCTCAGTAGCGATGGGGATGCACTGGTTTGGGGAACGTCGGCGATGCCTTGGATCAATATCGCTTTTACTAGCCTGCTCGGGCTGATCTCCCTGCGGCTCCTGAAGCGAGCCCGTAAGATCGCGGCGTAACGAACGCGAATCACCAATCCGCCTCATGAAATGAGGCGTCTGGGTAGCCTTCGGCTGCAAAGCCCGTGCCGGGCTACCGAGTCGGTTCCCCAGCCCGGCACGGGCTTTACGGCGCTTGCGCCACTGCAGACGCCTCATTTCATGGGGCGGCGGACGATTTTATTTTTTCAGCAGTGTGTCGAGCTCTTTATCGGTGAGCTTCTCTTTGCCGTCTTCGCTGAACTGAATGGCCTTCTTGGCGCTGGCAACCACGACCACGTTCTCCCCGACGGCGGCCCACTTGGCCCAGTCACCGCTGCGCCGCACGAGCGCGAAGTAGGCGTCGGAGTAGAGCTTGATCTTGACTAACTCCGTCTGCTTCTTAGGATCGTAGGTGCCGTCTTCCCAGTTTGTGCCGCGCTGGTAGAACGCCCGATTGCCCGCGTACTGAATCTGCCGCGCCTGCGCCTCCGCGAGCTTCTTATCCGCGCCGCTCTGGGACGTGATCGCCGCCAAATTGCCCGCTTGGTTCTGCGCCCGACCACCGCGTGCACTCTGACTCAGATTCACCGCACTCTCACCGCTGCGCATATCCGCCTTGGCCGCAAAGCCGCCTGCACCACCAAAGCCACCAGAGCTCGAGGGCGCTCCGGGGGCACCCAACTGCAGACGTCTTATGGGCTGATCGGCGGTGCCGGGCTCGGGGACGAACATCGCGGTGTAGGGGGTGAGAACGCCGAACTCCTTGGAGAGCCCGATGATCTGCTCCTCGATCTCTTTGCGCCGCGCCGGGTCTTTCTCATCGCGGATTTCATCGAGCAGATACCCGATCTTGCGGCTGGCCCAGAGGCGTGGCAAGAAGCTGGCCTCGGTGGAGACGGCGGCGAGCTTGGTGTCGAGCACGAAGCTCTGGGGCTTGCCCAGAACATCGCCCGTGAGGGTCACAGACATGCCCGAGCCCACCCCGTAGCGCCCGACTAAGACAAGCTGGCTGCCCTCGAAGAGATCGGGAAGCTCATCAGGCTTGGGGTAGATCTCGCCCGCACCCGCACCTGTCACTTTAAGCTTGAGGTTCTCCAGCACCGCCGTGCTGGTCTTGGCCACAAACTGGCTGGTCTTAATCTCGATGTCTTCATCGGGGCGCACGTAGTCCGCATCGCCGCTGAGCTTGCTGCCGACGCGGTCCAGAAACGGGACATCCACATCGTAGCCGACTCCAAAGACAAAGCACCGAGCGCGTTTCTGCGCAGCGCTCACGGCATTGCTCAGAATGGTCGCATGATCGCGCGTCCCCACGGTCGGCAGGCCATCGGTGAAGAACAGCAAGCGATTTCCGCTACTTTTCTCCGGGAACTGCTTGAGGCCATCGGTGAGGGCATCGTTGATATTGGTGCCCCCATCCGCGACAATCTCATCCACAAAGGCAGCGGCACGCTTGAGGTTATCGGGCGTCGCCCGAGCCGGCTCCGGCGAGAACTTGGTGACGGCATCGGAGAACGTGAGAATATTGAAGCTGTCTTGGGGGCGCAGCTTTCCCACGGCGAATTTTAAGGCGCTGCGTGCCTGCTCGATCTTCTTGCCCTGCATCGAGCCAGAGCGGTCCATCACCAGCACGACGCGGCGTGGCGGAAGATCCTTGAGCGCTGTTTTAGGGATATTGGGGCTGGCGATCACCATAAAGTAGCCGCTCTGGTGCAGGCCGCCGCCGATATGGGCGACTTGAGGCAGCGCCGTGTTGTAGCTGAGTAGCGAGAGCGCGACGGCACTGGTGTCTCTTGCTCCCACATAGAGCGCCAGCTCGGGGTGCTCCGCTAGCGCCCCTTCGTTCTTAGTGGACGACCACTCTGCGGAGACGCGGCCCGTGCCGTCCTCAAGCCGCTTAATGGTCACATCGTGCGTGGGCGAGTAGAGGCTCCCGGCGTTGCTGGCGACTATGCGCACGCTCACAAACGCGGGCTGCACTCCTCCGGGCAGGTGCGGCCCCGCCAGCGCCCAGACAAACTTCTTCGCATCGCCCTCGCGCGGGAGAACCGAGACAAGCCGCATCGTCACGCGCCGCTCGCCGCCCGCTGGAATCGGAAATACCCGTGCTCGCAGCAGCCCCTGCCCGACATAGCTCAGTAGCGCCGGGTCGCGCCGCTGCCGGACAATTTCTTCGTAGATTTTTGTGGCCTCGTCTTTATTGAGCACACGCGCCTCGAACTTCTGCTCGCCATCGTACATCGCGAAGTCTCGCACGGTCGCGCCACTTGGGATGGGGAAGACAAAGTCTGCCTCACCCTGCACCGTGCCTGCGTTCTTAAAGACATGCGAGACCTCAACCGTGGCGATCCCGTCTTTAATGTCCGCGTTGAGCGTGACCGACGAAACGGTGATCCTCTGCGTGGGACGCGGTGGAAGTGGAAACGGGCGCGGCGGCACGGGCCGAGTCGGCGGCTGTCCACTGGGCAGCTGTGCCCAAGTCACTCCAAGGTTCGTAAGAAGACCCGCTCCCAAAACTTGGAGGGCACGACGACGGTTAAATGCATTTTCCATAGTACTCTCTTAGTACCATCGTGAAACAAAAAGGTTCAATGTCGCTCTGCGGATATACTAGCTCTATGGCTGTGATTGATGAGAGCTGGTACACGCGTCCAGAGAGTGGTATCCGGGATCGGTTAGCGGCAGGTGGTATTATCGTGCGTAAAGACGAGAGCGGCAAGCTCTGGATCGCACTGACTACCGGCGAAGATATCAAAGTCACCACCGCGTATATTCTTCCGAAAGGTGGTGTGGATAAAGGCGAGGAGATCGAGACAGCAGCGCGGCGTGAGATCGAGGAAGAGGCGGGCTTCTCCCAGCTCCAGCTCGTCGAGAAGCTTGGCATCCGCGAGCGCCTGAGCTTTGATAAGACCCGCTGGACCACAACCCACTACTTTCTCTACACGACGAATGAGACCGAGCCACAGCCCACCGAAGTGGGGCGTGGCTATGTCACCCACTGGTTTGATTTCTCCAAGCCCCTGCCACCCCTGTTCTGGCCCGAGCAAGCCGCCCTCGTCGAGACGCATCGGGAACGGATTTTAGCGCTTGCTGTATCATAGTCATGGTTCATGTCACCCTGGTTGCGACCAGCTTAGATAGTAGCTCCAAGTCCCAGCACCTGGCACGCCACGCCGCGGGGCTTTTCGCGGAGCGCGGCATCCCGCACACGCTACTAGACTTGCGTGACTCACCAGAGCTTGCCGGGCCGCTGGAGCTGGCCACCCATATTATCTTCGCGGTTCCCATCTACAATTTCGATGTGAACGCTGCCGCCAAGCAGGTGATCGAGGATCATGGCGGGGCGCTGGAGGGAAAGACGGTGGGTTTTCTCTGTCAGGCAGGCGGCCAGCGTAGCTACATGAGCGTGATGAGCTTTGCCAACGCCCTCATGCTCGATTTTCGCTGCTGGATCGTCCCGCGCTTCGTCTACGCTACCGGCAACGACTTTGACGAAGGCCAGCTTGGGGAGACGGTTCGTGGACGGATTGAAGAGCTGGTAGAAACACTCTTGAAAGGAAACTAATGAATCCCTATATTCAGCGCTATATTTTAAGCGGTCTCCGTGCGACGCCGCAGGTCTATATCAAGCTCCTTGAGGGCATCACCGACGAAGAGGCGGACCGACGCCCCGATGCGGACCGCTTCACGATCCGCGAGGCCCTCGCGCACATGGCGGACTGGGACGAGATTTTCCGCACGCGTGGCGAGCGCATTCGCGACGAAGAAATCCCCCTGCTGCCCGGCTACGATGAAGGCCAGCTTGCCATCGAGCGAAACTACGCCACCATGCCTATTGCGGAGTCGCTTGCACGTTTTGTAACCAGTCGAGCCGCACTGCTGGCGTTTTTTGAGAGCCTCACCCCCGAGCAATGGAAGCGCCAGGGAAACCGTGATGAGATTGGGATGATTGATCTGAGTGATCTGTCTGTGATGATTCTAGGTCACGACGGCTACCACGCCGAGCAGTTTATTCAGTACCGCGACTGAGAGAAGACCGTGTGGAGCTGGCGAGCAACGGCCTCAAAGGTATAGCGGTCATGAACCGCCTCGTAGCCAGTGCTGGCGAGCTCCCTGCGGCGCTCGGGGGATGCGACAAGCTCTCCCAGACATTTCGCAAGTGCATCGGCATCCCCCTCAGGGAAGACAAGCCCTCCCCCCGTGGCTTGGATGACATTGGGAATCTCGCCGCTGTCGGAGCCCACCACAGGGATCTTGCAAGCCAGCGCCTCGATGAGAACACGCCCAAACTGCTCTTTCCAGTTTGACGCCGTGCGCGAGGGAAGCACTAGGATATCCAAGCAGCGCATGTAGCGATCCGCTTGGTTATGAGCCACGGAGCCCGTAAAGACAACGCGTTCGGCCACGCCACGCTCTGCCGCCTCAGCCCGTAGCCGTGCCTCCTCCACGCCTGAGCCCACGAGCAGTAGCTTTACCGTGTCAGGGAGCTTGGCGAGGGCTTGAATAATCAGCTCAACACCTTTTTCGGGGACGAAGCGGCCCATGTACCCAATCACCACAGCACCGGCAAGGCCCAGCTCCTGGCGAAGCGGCTCCTCACGTCCTGGCTGAAACTGCTCGATACTCGTGGCGTAGGGAATAACCAGCGAAGGACGCTTCAGGCCTTTCTTTATCATCACCTGCCGCGCTTCCTCTGAGTACGAGAGCGCTGTCCCTGCAGCTCTGTAGGAAAGCTGCTCAAACCAGCGAAACGGCGGGGGATAGTTTTTAAAGAGATTCTGATTGGTGTGAAAGAAAAAAGGAATCTTGAGCTGCTTGGCGAGAAGCAAAAACTGCAAGTTGCTTAAGCTCCAGGGCTCTTGCGTGGAGTAGATGACATCGGGAGCAAAGCGACGGATCGCCGCCATAGGAAGGCGTGGATAACAATGAAAGGTGATATGGCCTGGTTTCACGACAGGCACATGGTGAATCGGAAAGGTCGCCTCAGGATGGTGTGCTGAGAGAAAGCGCTTCCCATCGTACTCGCTGACCCACTCATACGGAACCACAAGCTCCACTCGTGTATCGGGGAGGCGATTGAGCTCGATAAAAAGGCGCTGATTCACATCCACGATACATGAGTGGCTGACAGCAAGAATCTTCACGTGGCCATTGTACCCTCACCGAGATGCCTGAACTTTCTGTACGAGCAGACAGCCCGTCAGAAACGCCGCGGACGAGATCAAGAAAGCGAAGGTATAGCCTAGGCCGCTGGAGGACTTGTTGCCTGCATCCACTAATAAGCCCACCGTGCCGGTGAGCACTTGCGGCGTGGAGACGCTCGCCTGCCAGATTCCCATGTCTTTTGCCGCATCCTCTGGGTTGGGCAGGACATCGGCGGCGAGGGCGTAGGAGGCGGATAAATAGACACCGTAGGCCAGCCCAAAGACCAGCGCGACGCAAAAAATCACCGTGAAGTTGGGGATCAGAGCAAAGGGAATCAGTGCGGCGGCCATTATCCAGCCACAAAGACGGATACTTTTCTTGCGCCCGATATTATCTACTAACTTTGCCGCAATCCCGGAGCCAATCGCCCCGGAGAGAGAGATCACCAGCGCCGCTGCCAGCGCCCCGTTCTTGGGCTGGCCGAGATCCAGCCCAAAGAGGGTGAGCTGGCGAACCCGATCTGAGAGATAGTTGCTGACATAGAGTAGGATTAAGTAGAAGCCAAAAGCCACTAAAAACCGCGCCAGCCAGACCCAGCGAAAGTCCGAGGAGCGAAACGGCTCCGTCCAGGACCTTAAAGAGAGCTTGGGTAGCAGTGGAAGCGGCTCATTCTCGTGGCGCTCGGGGGCGGCGGGCTCATGCCAGATGGCGAGGGTGATCACGGCGCAGACAATATTGATCACCGCCACGGCGAGATAGATCAGCCCAATCTTTCCCAGCCCCAGCCCAATTCCCACGGCGACGATCTGCGCGATCAGCTGGAGCATGCTCAGAATACCGCTGGCCTTGCCCCGGTGGTTCTCTGGCACCTGGTCGTAGATCAGGGCGGCGTACGGGCCGGTCGCCACATCGTCGGAGATCTGCAGGAACAGATAGGCAATCGCCATGAAAACAAGCGAGTTTGCCTGACCGAGCAAGAGAAGCGCGACACTGGTGAGTGCCGCGCCTATCGCCAGAAACGGGCGGCGACGGCCAAGGCGCGTTCGTGTGCGATCGGAGAGCCAGCCCATCACCGCTGGGCCGATCATCGCCTCAAACGCCCCGATGGCGACAATCATCCCCCACGCCCCGTTCTTCTCGCCACCTGGCACCACTTCGGCTACTTGGAGAGGCTGGAGCAGAAAGAGCACGAACCACTTCAGGCTGGTGACAAACCAGTAGGCACCCGTTCCCAGGTACCAAAACGGCTTGTCCTGAAACGTTGGTCTCACACTTCCCCCCTAACCCCCGCTGGGCGGGGGGACAAGTCGGAAGTTTCCTTATTTTTCCCCCGTTGCACGGGGGTTAGGGGGGAGAGCTTACTCATCGCCACGCAGCTCGGCGACTTCTTTTGCCCACTTCTTGAGAACTGCTTTTCGCTTCACTTTCAGTGTCGGGGTTAGCTCGCCACTGTCAATGGAGAAGACGGCGTTGATCAGTGTGAACTTCTTGACCTTCTCAAAGTCCGCCAGCGTGGTGGAGTTTGCATCAATCTCGGACTTGATCTTTTTCTTGTGATCTGCCTCCGCAATACCCGCCTCACGCAGCTTGTCTAAGTTCGGGACGACGAGTGCTGTGATGGAGTTCTGCTTGTCGCCGATGAGCACCACTTCGGTGATAAATGGGGAGTTCTTAAGCTTGGTCTCAATGGGCACGGGCGAGACATTCTTGCCGTTGGCCAGCACGATAATGTCTTTCTTGCGATCGGTGATCTTGAGGTAGCCATCGGCGCTGAGCTCACCGATATCGCCGGTGTGGAGCCAGCCCTCATCGTCGATCATATCCCGCGTGGCTTGCTCGTTGTTCCAGTAGCCCTTCATCACATTGGGGCCACGGTAGCAGATCTCGCCATCAGGAGCGATCTTGACCTCGCCCTCGTTGATGACCTGCCCCACGGTCCCCAAACGAACTGCATGGCCAGGGTTGATCGAGATCACGGGTGAGGTCTCGGTGAGGCCATAGCCCTCCAGTAAGTTCATGCCAAGCGCCCGCCAGAAGAGCGCCGTCTCCGGGTTGAGTGCTGCGCCGCCGGAGACCATCAGCCGGAACTTGCCACCAAACTCCTCACGAATCTTGTGGAAGACAAGTTTTTCGCCCGTGGCCCGCTGTAGGCTCTGCGCCATTCCGGGGCTCTTGCCTGCTTGCTCCGCGCGGATGCACTCTTTTGCGGCCTCCAGCGACTTGGTAAAGATCGCAAAGCGCACCTCACCCGCCTTCGCCGCCGCGCTCATAACCCGCTCCTGCATCATCTCCCAGAGGCGTGGGACGCAGAGCATGATGGTCGGCTGAAGGGTTTTCATCTCCTCGGCGAGGGTCTTGACACCTTCCGAGTAGGCGGTTGCAGCACCCGTGCCCAGCGAGAGATAGCAGCCAATGCGCTCAAACGAGTGCGAGAGCGGCAAGAACGAGAGGAAGACATCATGGGAGTCTACCGTCACGCCGCCTCGGGAGAAGAGCGCCAGCGCATTGATGACATTGCTGGTGAAGTTGTTGTGGGTGAGCATCGCGCCCTTCGGATCGCCGGTTGTCCCCGACGTGTAGATCAGGGCTGCCGTGTCGTGGGGCTGAACTGCCTGGCACGTCGCTGCGTACTCACCGGGGCCGAAGGGGTTCGCTTGTCCACGCTCCAGAAGCTGGGTAAACGACATCGCGTCACTGCCGGCCTCGCCCATCACCACGAGCTGGGTCAGGCTGGAGCACTCTGCCTGTGCAACTCTTGCATTGGCTAGCAGCTTGGCATTGCCCGCAATGAGAATCTTGGCGCCACTGTCATTGACAATAAAAGCCACTTGTGCCGGCGGAAGCGTCGGGTAGATAGACGTGTTGATCGCACCGAGCGCCTGGCACGCCAGATCGGTTATCACCCACTCCGGCTGGTTCTCGGCGTAGATCGCCACCCGGTCACCGTGCACGATCCCCAAGCTCCGCAGGCCTGCCGCTACCCTCTCCACTTTGGCGGCGAGCTCGGTGTAGGTAATGTCGTGCCACTCGCGCTCTTTTCGATAGCGCATCGCCACAGCGCTCCCGTGCGCGGCGACGGTCTTTTGAAAAAACTGTGTCAGTGTCTGCTCTGTCATTGTCTTGTGTCCTCTTGGCTTCCCATTTAGCCATCGTGGCGGCAAAAACCTGCCGCACAGAGCCACGCGAGAGTTAGGAGCACAGCGCTTCCCAGAGCCCAGTGCAGCATTGCGATTGTGATGACGTTTTCCATGCCTTGCATTTTAGGCCAAGGACTCCCCACCCCGCGCAGGGCATTGGGCCCAATTTGCGCGGGGGAGAGTCCTAGAAAACGTGAGCACTCTCCCTATTTTCTCGTGAGAAGCGCATCACTCCGCTCGTGCAGCTTCTGTTGGTACGCGCCATAACCATACTTTACCCGTCCATCCACAAAGGCGATATTGGGCGCTCCATGACGCGTCTTAGTAAGCGGCGGGCGCGGCTTTTGGTCAGGCGCGTCGGTTTCGTAGAGCAAGATCGTCTCCGAGGGATTTTCCAGCGTATCCAGATCAGTCTTAGAGAGACGCGGCTCCATCGCATAGCCATCGCCTGATTTTACTTCGGGACAACCTAAATTGTCTCCAGGTTTCAGATAGGGGCGCAGCTCCTCGCGCCAGTGGGCCGCATCTGGCAGATGGTTCTTATGCTCCTCTGCGTAGATAAGCAAAGCAAACGAGAGCTTTTTCAGATTCGCTTCACAAGTCATGCTTCGCGCCTTCATGCGTGCCGACGACGTGACATGGGCAAACTCTGAAATGAAGACGGCACCAAGCAGACCCGCAACGGCGATGCAGCCGAGTTTGTGCCCTGTACTTTTCTCACGCCAACTGCCCATTTCTGGCTTTTCCAGTGAGGCTACCGCGGGCCCACGTTCAAGCTTGCGCCCAAGATCTTCTCCGCGTTATTAAAGAACGTATCTTTGTCCTTGATCACCGCCTGAGGCGGGAGCGCGGGGCTCAGGGTTTTCGTGCCGGGGATTTTCTTGACGGCAGTGCCGATGGCCATGAACTCGATCAGACCGCTGCCTAAGTTGTAGACATAGGTCTTGATCCCCATCACATCGTCGGCCCCGACCAGCTCGGCGTCGGCTTTGATGCGCGTGATGGCGTTCGCACGTGCCTCGTAGATCAGCGAGCTCAGCTCCGAGATCTCGCCACGCACCAAAGACTTAAACGCGGCGGTGAAGCTGCCGACAAAGCCGAGGGAGTAGACGGAGACGCCTAAGACAAGCTGGATCGGCTGGTAGCCCATGTGCCAGATATTCCAGAGCTCCTCGTTGGTTAAATCACTGGTGATCGGGGCCTCGAAGTGGCGTGGATCGAGCTCGGCGTGGCGTGATGCCGTGCCGACCATGACCATCTCCTGCATCCCATTGAGCGGCAAGATCGTCGTCTGGATTCCGAGTACGGCGTTGGCTCCCACGGAGCGCGCCTCCTCCGTGATGCGCGTGAGCGCCCGGTGCCGTGTTGCGTTGAAGACATCGGAGAACTCTTTTACCTCGCCGCGTGCCAGGGAGCGCAGACCGCCCATCACCCCTCCACCGATCCCAATCGAGTAGGCCACATTGCCAAAAGCGAACTTGATCGGCATGAAGCCACAGTCGAGCTGGCAGTAGAGCTCTTGACCATCCGCCGACGTCGAGAACGCCAGCTTCTCGGACTTATTGCCCTCGTGGTGGATGCACGAGCCAATCGAGAGAAACTCGACATTGCCGGACTGCCAGATCAGCTCACTGGAAACGCCCGTGATCCCGATCCCGCCATGATGCTCGGCCTCTTTGATCATCCGATCCAGCGCACTCTGTCGTCCCTCGTGGACAATCTGCGTCACCTGCTCGATCTCGCCGCCCATCATGGTCTTGAAGCCCGCCCCCACCGAGCCCACAAAGCCCATGGAGTAGACACTGTTGCCAATCACCAGCTCGCCCGGTGCAAAGCCCTTCAGGTGCAAGCAGAACATCTCGTTGCCGGAAAGCCCTGTCATAATCGCCACTTTGTTTTGTCCTTATCACCCTATTCTACGCGAGATTCCTGCTTCGCGAGAACTTTCTCGCGGAGTGGGACGCGGGTCCAGATGTACCAGAGGCCGATGAGCCCTAGTGCGATGCAGCCGATCTTGCCCCAGAGCAGGCGGATGGCAAAAAGTGAGCTGATACTCACCGCGAGCGAGAGGCTGATGGAGGCGAACCACTTGGCTTTGAGGGGCATTCCGAGCCCTGCACGGTAGTCCTGAAGGAGCGGTCCGACGAGGGGCAGGTTCAGGAGCCAGAAGAGAAATTTCTCGCTGCTCCGGGAGAAGCACCAGGCCGCCGCGACAAAGAAGCCCGTCGCAGGCAAGCCTGGCACCACAATTCCCACAAACCCCAGCCCGACACACAGAAAGCCCAGAGTCAGCCAGAGGTAGCGCATATACTAGCGAGTATACCGCGGACTCTGGGCAAGAGTGGGGAGCAAGAGGCGGGCGATTCGGGCGATGCTTCTCGCGTCATCGGGGGCACTGTGGGGCCGTCCCGCGTGGGTAAGGTTCAGATGGCGCAGCGCAGGCCCGAGACCTGTGGGTCTGAGAGTACGGGGGTTCCTACGGGGCGCACCAGCATCCCAAACTCGCTAGAGACTGCCGCTGCCGTACGCGCCGACGAAAGCTCAACGGCCCCGATCTCCAGAATCTCGGTTCTCTCTGGTGAGACCTGCTCCTCCCAGCTTGTCGCCTCAATGTCAAAAATCACGTATCGCATGGTAATGGTTGTATCGTAAAAAAACTCTGGTTTGCTAAAATTTACTTCCAGTTGGAACTATTTTGACGGAGTGGGGTTTAATAAAGCAGGAGGATAATTGAGATGATGACAATACGACGATCGAATGAGCGAGGACATGCCAACCGTGGCTGGCTGGATGCCTACCACTCGTTCTCTTTTAACACGTACCACGACCCGGACAACATGGGTTTTGGCCCACTACGCGTGATCAACGAGGACAAGTTTGGGCCGAGCCGAGGTTTTGGGATGCACCCGCACGAGAACATGGAGATTATCACGTATGTGCTCTCTGGCTCCTTGGCGCACGAGGATAACACGGGGGGCAAGGGGATTTTGAGGCCCGGCGACATCCAGCGCATGAGTGCCGGAACCGGGGTTTTTCACAGCGAGGCCAATGCTTCGGATACCGAATGGCTCCATCTGTTTCAGATCTGGATCGAGCCCAATATTCTAGGAGCCGCGCCGCGCTACGGCGAGAGCCATATCCCCGAGAGCGCAAAGCGGGGCAAGTGGGCCGTGGTAGCCTCAGGCACAGGCCGCGAGGGCGCGATGGAAATCTACCAGGATGCGGAGCTTCTGACAACGCTTTTAGAGCCGGGCGAGAGCCGGGAGCACACGCTGGCCACGGGCCGCCTGGGCTATGTGCATATTGTCGCGGGGGAAGTGACCGTCAATGGGCAGCTTCTGGCAACCGGCGATGCGGCGAAGCTGGAGCAGGAGACTCTCGTGACGCTACAGGCCCATGCGGCAAGTGAAGTGCTCCTCTTCGACCTTCCCGGAGATTAGGGCTATAATGCCCTATGCCGACCCATTTCGTGGGGCCTGACTCGCAGAAGCAGGCGCTGGATACCTACATCAAGCTCATGCGCGCCGCCGAGTCTGTGGCACGGCGCGCTCTGAGCTGTCTCCAGGACTCCGGGCTGACCGAGGGCCAGTTCGGGGTTCTGGAGGCACTCTACCACCTAGGGCCACTCAAGCTCTCTGATCTGGCCCGTAAGCACCTGCGGAGTCCCAACAACCTAACTGTCATTGTAGACAACCTGGAGAAAAGTGGACTGGTGCGCCGCCAGCGCTGCGAGCACGACAGGCGCATTGTCTTTGTTCACTTGACGGAGCCTGGGGAGCAGCTTATCACGAGCCTCTTTCCCAAGCACGTTGAGGCGGTGGCAAAGGAGATGTCTCTCTTAACGGAAGAGGAGCGTGAGCTACTCGATGGGCTCTTACGACGACTGGGAAAAGGCGTCGGCTAGCGTTGCGGGTATACTGAGGCCATGAATCGTCGTCATTTTCTCGCACTCTCTCTCTCGGGAGCACTTATCGCTACGGGGGGGAGCTGTGGCAAAAAGCAAGAGACTCCCGCGCCGCCTTCTGGCGAAGGAAAGAAGATCAAGGCAGGGCTGGTCACCGATACCGGCGGTGTGGGTGATAAGTCTTTTAATGCACAGGCCTGGGCGGGGCTCCAGAAAGCGGAAAAAGAGCTGGGAGCGCAGGTGAAGTATGTCGAGTCCAAACAAAATGCGGACTATGTCGCCAACCTCACTAAGTTTGCGGAAGCCAAGTACGATGTGGTCTTTGCCGTTGGTTTCTTGATGCAAGATGCCCTCAAGGAAGTTGCGTTTAAGTTCCCAAAAGTCAAGTTCGCGATTATTGATGGCGATGCGCCTTCGTCGTCTAACTGCGTAGCCTATAAGTTTCGCGAGGAAGAGGGCTCGTTCTTGGCGGGCGCACTGGCAGCCTCGGTGAGTAAGTCAGGCGTGCTGGGCTTTGTGGGGGGGATGGAGATGCCGCTCATTAAGAAATTCGAGTACGGCTACCAAGCAGGGGCATTTACGATCAAGCCCGATATCCAGACCCGCGTGGCCTATGTCGGCGACTTCAACGACTCACAAAAAGGCATGGAGCTGGCGCTCTCTCAGATGGGAATGCGAGCGGATATTGTCTACCATGCGGCGGGCAAAGCGGGAATTGGCGTGATCAAGGCCGCCCAGACCAAGGGTGAGGGGTACTACGCCATCGGGGTGGACAAAGACCAGGACGATGAAGCGCCGGGGCGTGTGCTGACCTCTATGGTCAAGCGTGTAGATGTGGCGGTCTTTGATGTTTGTAAGCAGGTGAAAGAAGGCCACTTCAACAGTGGGACAGTAGAGCTGGGCCTGAAAGAGGACGGCATTGGGCTCTCGGTGATGAAGAATACTAAAGACAAGATCCCTGCCGATGTCCTCAAGAAGATTGAGGAGCTCAAGCAGGAGATTATTGAAGGAAAGCTCAAGCCCCCTGCCGATGCGCGCGGCTTTGATAACTTCACCAAGGCAAAAGTGGGTAACTAGACGGGCAGTGGCAGCTTAACGCCCTGGTTGGCAAGCTTGTCCGCGAGGGCGTTTTGCTCGCGTCGGACATGGACGACTTTGGCTTTATCGAACTTGCTCAGCAGGCGCTTGGCCTCGGCAAAGAGTGGCTCTAGCTCCGGCGACTTGACTTTATAGAGCCCGGCGATCTGCTTGGCCATCAGCTCGGAGTCCGTGCGAACTTCCACCTCGCTTGCGCCCTTGAGGAGTGCTTCCTGCAAGCCACGTAGCAGCGCCGTGTACTCAGCGGCATTGTTGGTTGTGTCGCGAAGGCGCTCCGCGAGGGTGTGAAACGGCTCCGCCTCGCCGTCGCGCCAGAACGCCACGCCAATCCCTGCGGTTCCAGGGTTGCCCTTGCTCGCCCCATCGGTGTGTAGGATCATCTTCATGCGGGCCATTGTACCGCCTCGAAGGCTTGTGCGTAGAGCCAGTGGCCAAAGTCATTGGGATGGTTGATATTGTTTCCCAAGAGCGAGGGCTGGTCCTTGCGCCTTAGCACCTGCTCCCAGGTGGAAAATACATCGACATAGGCCACGCCCGCCTCGCTCGCTGCTTGCTTGGTCGCGGTGGCAAACTGCGCCATGCGGTGCGTCCCGTAGTGCCAGTCGTCGTTGGGGGGAAAGGCGGAGAATAAGATCACGCTTGCGTCTTTGCGCTCCCGAATCAGCTTGGTGAGCGCGACCAGGTTGTTCTTAAAGACCTCAGGTTCGACGCTGCCCCGGTTGTGATCGTTCATCCCAAAACCCACCAGCACCAAGTCCGGCTTCTCGCACGTCCCCAGGGTCGTCACAGGCCGCAGCGACTCGGGCTTCTTGTCGAACCAGTCGATTCCCTGTCGCGACGTGTACCCGGAGAGCGAGAGATCCTCTATCGTGATCGCCGCTTTGGGGAACTTCTTGCCAAGCGACACTGCCCAGCGCCACTGGAAGCGCAGCGCCTGCTCCGAAGCCTCACCGCCCGCTGTAATGCTATCGCCGTAGCTCACAATCTTAAACGGCCCACCCGCTTGTAGCTTCTTCTTCACCTCAGCCAAGGAGCGCGTCTGGTCGTTGCGCCGCGCCCAAGAGATTTTCTCGGGTGTCTTGTAGTCCGCCCAGACAAACCACGGATGGTTGGTGAAGCCGGGAAACTTAGTATGGTCGAAGTCTTTCTGGCCAAAGAGTGGGTTGGTAGCAAAGTCGGGGATGCGCGAGCCGGGAGTGCGTGCCAGAGTCCCTTTGGCATCGTCCACCACGTAGTCCCGTCCCTCGGTGTAGACAACGCTCCCGGGCCTATCGGGCAGAAACGTGCTGCGCACCGTCACGCTACCCTTTGTCACGCGCTCCACGCAAAACTTGCCGGGCTCGGTGCGGGTGAGCACAAAGCTCTCTCCAAAAATATCCATCTTAGAGCATGTTGTACCCGAGATTAGTCTTTCGTGTCGCTTTCAGAGTGGCTCGCCAGCAGTTTGAGTAGCTCTTTTGCAGCAAGCTCCGACGACTATCGATGGCATAGGGCATTGTACCCAGGCCAGACGCGCTCAAACTCCGTCAAAAGCCCCACGCGAAGAGCATAGAAGTCGGTTACAGTAGGACATGAAAGAATCCGAGTTTGTTCGGCGGCTTCGGCAAGAAGTGGAACACTGGCACGACGAGGGCCTGGTGGACGCCGCTCTCGCTGAGCGCTTGCTGGCGCGCTACGACGGCCAAGATGGCCCGGCGCGTAGCAAGATCGCGGTGGTACTCTCGTTTCTGGGGGCGCTTCTGATCGGGATCGGGATGATTGTCTTTGTGGCCTCCAACTGGGCGGTGATCCCTGGCGCGGCAAAGCTGGGTGGCCTGCTGGTAGCGATGATGCTCGCGTACTGGGGGGGCTTTCGGCTACGCTATGTCGGGGAGAGCTACCACGGAACAGGCAATGCGCTGCTCTTTCTGGGCGTCTTGCTCTACGGCGCGAATCTCTTTCTGGTGGCGCAGGCCATGCACATCAACGCCGAGGCACCGTCGCTGCTGGTTCTCTGGGCCGTGGGCGTGCTGCCGCTGGGCTGGCTCTTGGAGTCACGGGCGATGCTAGGGCTGGGGCTGATTCTGCTCACCATCGCACTGGGCGTGGAGTCCGCGTTCTGGTGCGACGGGCCGGGCGGGTTCTGCGCAGTCTTCCTGCTCTGGGGCACGCTCTTGGTAGCGCTGGGCCGCTTGGTTCCCCGCCTCACCGGGCTTGCCGAAGGGCTGGGCGTGTTTATGCTCTTGGCCACCTTGACTATTCTCGCCGATTTTGGACTCTCCCTCCATAACTATCCCGGCACCGAGTGGGCCTATCTTGCACCGGGCGGGAAGCTTCGGCTCGTGGGACTTGGAATCGGTACGCTGGCTACCACCTTGGTGCTGCTCTTTCGGAGAGGCCAAGAGCCGCTGGAGCGTGGCGAGGGGCTGGGATTACTGGCGCTGACACTGCTCGCAGGAGGCTTGCTTGTCGGTGGGGGACTCGACGAAGCCCTGCTCCGGACGGGCTTTAACATTCTCCTGCTCTTGGTAATTATAGGCGTGCTCTGGATCGGCTACGAGCGCCGGGAGCCGGGCTGGGTGCAGCTGGCGCTGGCGTTCTTTGCGCTGGAGGTGCTGAGCCGCTATGTCGAGCTACTCTGGGAGCAACTCCCGATGGAGGTTTTCTTCCTGAGCGCAGGAATTGTCCTGCTGGGCGGCGGGCTGGCGCTGGAGCGGGTGCGGCGGACACTGCTCAAAAAACTGGCGGAGAGGGAGTAAGACAATGCGACAGTTCCCAAGACATTTTGCACTGCTCGTGGCTATCCAAGTGGCACTGGTACTCGGGCTCCTGGGAGTGCGGCAGCTGACGCTCCGCACGGGGCAGTCGGTTCTGCTGCGTGTCGAGCCGATCGACCCCGTGGATTTCTTCCGCGGCGAGTATATCGTGCTCAGCTACAGTGTTTCGGAAGTGCAGAGTAGCTGGCTGGTGGGGCCACCTTTGCAGAAAGGAGAGACGGTCTACATGGCCCTCGCGCGGAGTGGGCGCTTTGTGGAGCGTGCGGAGGTCTCCCGCACGCCCCCGACAGATGCCTTCGCGTTTCTAAAGGGCACGGTGACCAGCGCGGACAAGACCCACTGCCGCGTCGCCTACGGGATCGAGAGCTGGTTTGTTCCCCGCGGGAAAGGCCCGGAGCTGGAGCGCGAAGGACGGCGCAACGACCGTCAGCTCATCGCCGAGGTGCGGGTAGACTCGCAAGGGCATGCCGTCTTAAAAGCGGTCACGGTCGAGGCCAAGCGCCCTACTTCCACTCGGTAGTCATGCGCCTTTCTTCAGCTCGCCGACGATCAAGAGCGCGCCGGGATAGAACGCTTTGTCGTTAAAACGAGCCGGATTGTCCATTTTTTCTTGGCGTTGCGCCAGAATCTTCACTTTGTCAGGCTGGTCGGGGTGAAGCTCTATCTTGACCGTATGGAGCGTATCCGGCAGATCCGCCGAGGCAGTGTCAGCGGTGCGGTTATGCGCTTTTCGTGGAAACTTGCCACCTGCGAGCGATTAAGGACTTTCCCGAGACAGCGCTTCTCTCCCAGATCAATGCCCCTGAGAACCTGCTCTATCTCTGTCCAAATTGCCACCATGAGCTCGACGCTGGGCTTTTGGTGTGGAAAGGTGAAATAGCGGCATCCGGACTTGAACCGGAGACCTATGGGTTATGAATCCATCGCTCTAACCAGCTGAGCTATGCCGCCAAGATCGCGACGGTAATTCTATCGCGTTTCCTCTTTCTTTGCAACACGCCGAATTCGGTGGTTGAGGGTATCGCCAATGTAGAGCGCCCCATCAGGGCCAATCACGACGCCGTGGGGACGGTCTAGCCCTGCCTCGCTCGCGGGGCCACCGTCGCCGCCAGAGCCCTTGCGCCCGCCCGCCACCGTCGAGATCACGCCTGTTTTGGCATCAATGCGCCGGATCGCGTGGTTCTCAGTGTCCACGATAAACAGATTTCCGTTTTTGTCGCACGCCGCGCCTTTGGGGCCGTTGAAGGTCGCCTCTTTAGCCGGGCCACCATCGCCCGTGTAGCCTTTCTTACCCGTTCCCGCAATCGTGGTGATTACGCCCTTCTCATCCACTTTACGCACGCAGTTCCCCTCACGCTCGATGATATAGACGAGGTTTTTGTAGCAGCAGACCGCCCGTGCGCCGAAAATCTCGGCCTGGGTTGCCAAACCTCCATCGCCGGAGTGGGCACGCTTGCCCGTGCCTGCAAAGACCTGCGGCGAGGTTTGCGCTGCGCTGAGACGGTAGATCAGGCACGCTTTCACATCGGCGATATAGAGCCAGCGGCCATCGGGCGAGGCTGCGACATCGTGCGGCTCTTGAAATGCAAAGTCGTGTGGTTTGGCATCACGGTAGATTCTGTGGCTGAGCCGATGCGCCGTCCAGACCGCCTCGCCCAGTACGGCCACGGCAACGAGATCCTCCGGTTTCGCTCCGGGCGTCTCGTAGATCGTGGTGATCTTCGTTGTCTTTGCCTCGATGCGCCTCAGTGCGTTTACCCCGGCCTCAGCCACAAATAAGTTGCCTTTTTTATCAAAGGCCAGCGTGAACGGGTCTTGAATTCCCGCATCTTTTGCCATGCCGCCGTCGCCGCTGTGCTCAGGCTTCCCATTGCCTGCAAAGGTTGTGATGATGTCCATGGCGAAGATTATACTTATGTTACGCACTCTTGGTATAATTCACGTTCAAAATTACATCTCTTTTCTAACCATTGGTGCTATTTCAAATCGGCACCCAAGCCGTACTGATGCTCTTTTTGTCGCCACCAAATAATGCTGTGGCCATATCCGTCACCAAATTCCAGGCAGCACAGGCAAAGGCAAGATGACTCTCAATACCGGGCCAGCCACGCTC
>NZ_CBAYMC010000005.1:0-38175 GCF_964826245.1 Armatimonas sp.
GAGAGGAGTCTGTCTCATAGTGCGATTATGGTACCATGGCCCATGTTTCTTCGCGCCTATCCCGCTGGCAAGCCCGCCGTACTTTCTGCCAGTCTACAGATTCACCTCCCGTTTGTTGCTGAAGGCGAGCTGCTCGTTCACCACGACCGTCATGGAGCGAGCCTCTTGCGTTCTGAGACGCCCGCACCCGAAACTGCCCTCTACATCGGTGACTTAGATGGCGTCCCGTGCCTCGCGTTCTCTCAACCACTCCCCGCCGATGACGATGCCGTAGAGCCGGAGAACGTCAAGCGCCTTGGTCTGCGCTCGCTCTTTGGTCATATGAGTGACGAAGAGATCACGGTCGCAGGGTATGCCTCGCAGCTTATTCGCTGGCACAAAAATGCCCGCTTCTGCCCGGCCTGCGGCGGCCCGACCCACAATGATGATGGCTGGAACCAGAAGTGTATGGCCTGCGGTTTCTCTCACTACCCGCCCGCCACGCCCGCCGTACTGATCCTTGTCCACGATGGCGCGGGCAATATCTTATTGGCCCAGAAAGAAGGCTGGGGGAAGCGCTACTCGATTCTCGCAGGCTTTGTCGAGCCCGGCGAGTCACTGGAAGATTGCTGCCGTCGTGAGACCATCGAAGAAGTGCAGGTCACGGTAGGGGAGTGTACCTACGACGGCAGCCAGACCTGGCCGTTTCCGCATCAGCTCATGGTCGGCTTTATCTGCCGCTACGACTCCGGCACCATCACCCCCGACCCCACCGAGCTCTCTCACGCCGCGTGGTTCCACCACACCAACCTCCCCGAGCTCCCGCCCCCCTACGCCCTCTCTCGCCAGCTCATTGACCGCTGGGTGAAAAACTGTGAAAAATAGCACTGTGGAACAAAAATGCTAAAGCCAATGTATAATGACTGAGTCCATCACGCTGTGCCCTGGGTCCGCCCCCGAAGTTGGAGGCAGTTTACCGGGAGGCATAGCGGCTCTCGACGATGAGTGCGCGGAGCTGATGGGGACAAGGCGCGGCTGGGTATCCCACCGCGCCTTTCTCGTTTTTGTGGGGTACATTGGTGAGGAAGAAGGAGAATTCAAATGAAACGTTTGCCGATTGCGATCTTTGCCGTTGGAATGCTCAGTGGGCTTGTGCTTGCCCCGAGTGCGAGTGCTCAGCTCGATAAGCTTCTCAAAGGTGGAGCGATTGTCGTCGCTATTGACAAGTTTGGTGGGGACATCAATAATTTTGTGGATAGGTTGGTCGGAAATCCTCCTAAGTCTGCTGAGACCCGTGTAGTGCCAATCCTTTCGATTGGTAAGGGAACCTACGCAGGTGCGGCGCAGATCACGGGGCCGAAAGCGCAGGTGGATAAAGTGCGTGCTATCGCCCAGATCGAAGGGGATGCTCGGCTTGGTCTTCAGATTCGGGTGAAGGGGCTGATCCCGGTCGAGAGCCGTGAGGTGAAGAACTTAGACTCCCTCAAGCGTGTCGCGGGGGTGGGAGTCACGGGCTTGATAGACGCCAAGCTGTAGTGTTTAGAAAAACGCGGTAACCTGCTCGGCGATGTAGGCAATTTGTTCATCGGTGAGCTCGGGGTAAAGGGGCAGAGAGAGAATTCTCTCTGCCTCTGCGTCTGCGATGGGGCAGGTATCCTGTTGGCCTAGGTGCGCCAAGGCAGGCTGACGGTTCTGGGGAATAGGGTAGTGAATCTGAGTCCCGACTCCCCGCTCGGTTAAGTGTTGGCGCAGGGCATTGCGCTTCTCGGGGGTGGTGCGAACCACGTAGAGATGCCAGGTATTGTGGCTATAGTCCGTCTCTACTGGCAGCTCGACTCCCCGAAGAAGCTGGCGATAGAGCGTGGCTAGCTCCCGGCGACGTGCCAGGGATACGTCTAAGTGTCGCAGTTTCACCCGCAGGATCGCCGCCTGGATTTCGTCGAGGCGTGAGTTCACGCCTTCAGACAAGTGCTCGTAGCGCTGCGTCCCCTCGCCGTAGTTGCGCAGGCTCCGAACCATTGCTGCAAGTGCGGGATCGCCCGTTGCCACTGCTCCCCCATCGCCGTAGGCCCCCAGGTTCTTGGTGGGATAGAAACTAAAAGTCGCGATTTTCCCGAGGGTGCCCGTGAGCTGACCCCGCCAGCGTGTCCCGTGGCTCTGGGCACAGTCTTCTAAGATCGGGATACCGCACTCCAGTAATGGCCCGAGATCCACTGCCTGGCCGTAGAGGTGCACCGGGACAATCGCCTTGGTCTTTGGGCCGATCTTTGCCAGCGCCTTCTGTGGATCGAGGCAGAGCGTGTCGGCTTGAACATCCGCAAAGACCGGAATCGCGCCGATCTGTCGGATGGCTGCCGCGGTCGGAAAGGCTGTCATGGGCGTCGTGATCACTTCGTCGCCCTGGCCGACGCCCAGCGCCCGGAGCGCCAGCGCAATCGCGTCGGTGCCATTTGCAACCCCTATAACACTGGCTCCTCCCCCGCCCCCGATAACGGGGGAGCCAATGTTGAGCCACGCCCCGAACTCTTGCTCAAAAGCCTTGCCCTGCTCGCCCAGCACAAACCAGCCCGCCTCTAAAACACTCTGAAGGGCGGCATCTAGCTCGGGCTTGAGTGCGGCATACTGGCTCTTGAACTCTGCAAAAGGAATCGTCATAGCGCTCCCCAATAGTGCTGCCGGTTTACTCGGTAAAACTCGACCATACGCTCAAGTCCTGTGGTGAGATCCACACGCGGGAGCCACTGGGTTGTACTGCTGAAGCGCGAGAAGTCCGCGTAGTAGTCTCCGATATCAATGCGCTTTTTTTCCTCAGGCCAGGGAATGTAGCGGAGGGTGAGTCTTGGGCAGATCGTTTGAAGTGTCTCCGCAACCTGGCGCAGGGTGACGACTTCAAAGTGGCCTAGATTAAACGCAAGGCCAAAGCACTCAGGGGTCGAGGCGGCCCGCAGCAGTGCCTCCACGACATCGCTGACCTCGTTCATGTCCCGGCGCTGCTCACCATCTCCGTAGAGAGTGATCTCGCCGCCCTCCAGCGCCGCTCGTACAAACGTGGTGATAAAGCCCTGTGTGCTGCCTTTGGTGAGGAGCATCCGAGGGCCGTAAGTATTGGTAAGGCGCAGGGAGACTGTCTTGATCCCGTAGACATCATGGTAGAGCAGGTGGTACATCTCGCCTGCGACATTGTTGACCCCATTGACATCCACCGGACGGATCGGGTGGTTCTCGGAGACCGGTAGATCGAGAGGCTTGCCATAGATCTGGCGGGTGCTGGTGTAGACCACAATAGCCCCTGGGTTCTCATGGCGCACCAGCTCCATCAAGATCATCTGGCTGCGGCAGTTGATCTGAAGGTCCGTCTCGGGATCGCTCATGGAGTCCAAGTGGCTGACTTGGCCCGCGAGATTGAAGATCACATCACGGTGGCGCACAAGGGAGCGCATCGCCTGATCGCGCATGTCTGCCTCGGTGACCGTGACTTTATGCTCGATCCCCACGAGGTTATGGTAGTTTCCTCCATGACCTGGAATGAGCGAGTCTACGATATGGACACTTGCGCCTAGTGCTACAAGTCGGTGAGCGAGGTTACTCCCGATAAATCCCAGCCCTCCCGTGATAAGGCAGTCTTTTCCGGCAAAGTCCATCACCAAAACCTACTTTCGCAGCCCTAGAGCACGCAGAACGCGCCCTCCTGTGCGCCAGAGAATCAGCTTGCGCCAGAGAGCGAGGAGCTTTCCTAGTGACGCAATAATTTTTCTAGGCTTGAAGAACTGAGACGTCCCCGAGACACGTGGGTAGTGGTGCACACCCGCTTCCATGATCTTCATTTTGGAGTTCTTCATCTCAAAGACCAGCTCCGGGCAGATGGAGCCGCTATTGGAGGTGAGGGTCAGCGAGTCGAGAACCTCGCGCCGCATCAGACGGAAATCGCAGTCCGTATCGCGGATGGGCAGTCCAAAGAGAAGCTTCGCGCTCCAGTGGTAGCTACGGCCCACCACGACCCGCACCCAGTTATCGCCGCGCTTGAGCTTGTAGCCATTTACCATACCAACCCCTTCGACCATCTGAGGAAGGAGGACTACCAGCTCCGTCGGATCGTACTGACCGTCGCCATCGGTGTAGAAAACATAGGTCTTGCGGGCCGCTGCAAAGCCGCTACGAAGTGCCGCCCCATAGCCTCCGTTTTTTTCATGGGTGACCACACGCAAAAACGGGTATTTTTGCTGACGGTCCGCGAGCACGGCGGCAGTCTGGTCGGGGCTGCCATCATTGACCACGATAATCTCGTAGTCGCGGGCCACACGTGCCAAGATCTTCGCCGACCAGTCCACAAGTGAGCCTATCGTGTGGGCATCGTTGTAGGCAGGAAACATCACGCTCAGGCTCTCTCCCTCAGAAAGCTGAGGCAGAATGTCTCGTGTGACCCTATCCTGCGCCACCGTTTCCCAGGGCATGGGAGTTTGTTCGGGGAGGGGGGCGACGGATAGTTTTAAGGGGGGATCAGGAGCGTGCATGGCTTAGGAACGTTAGTGTCGCAGACAACATACCTTAAATTTCTTTCCGCTGCCGCAGGGGCAAGGATCGTTGCGGCCCGGTGCTTTTTTGGTTGCCGCCGCTGCTGTCTCTTTTTGCAGGAGCAGTGCCATGAGCTCGGCAGGGGCACGGCCTGCATGAAGAAGCCTGGTCATCGTTTTCATGTAGGGGTCTACATGGTGGAAAAACTTTAAGTATCCGGCGCAGAGATAGTTAAGGCCCCACTCTCCATCCGGGGCTTTGAGAAAGCGATGCTTGGGGCACTCACCGTGGCAGGCAAAGCGTACATCGCACTCTTGGCAGTACTTAGGAAGTGTGTCGCGCTTGTCGTTGCCGAACTTACGCATCGTCTCACTATTGACCAGCTCGCTAAGGGGCGTGTCTTTTAGGTTTCCCAGTTTGTAGTCGGGGTAAACATAGTGATCGCAGGCATAGAGATCCCCGTTGTGCTCCAGCGCCAGTGCCGCGCCACAGGTCTCGGAGAAGACGCACAGGCTGGGGCCTGCGCCAGCCCAGTTGCCCAGGGCCACATCGAACATCTGGACAAATGTCCGGCCAATATCACGCCGCACCCACTCATCAAAGATGGCGATGAGAAACTTACCATAGTCTTCTGAGCGTACAGACCAATCGGTGACGGGCGAGCGCGGCTGTCCAGGCTGTGCAGGGGTGGCTAGCGAGAGCTGGATCAGGCCATCTTGTGTCTCAATCGGGGCGATGGGGTTGCGCTCCACCAGCGGAATGAACTGAATGTAGCCCGAGCCCACTTCTCGCAGAAACTTATAGACCGCCAGCGGCTCCTGGGAGTTCTTGCGATTGACCACGGTGAGCGTGTTGAACTCAACGGCATGTTTCTTCAAGACCGCCATCCCCGCCATCACGCGCTCAAAAGTCGGGCGGCCTTGCTTATCTACTCTATAGGCATCGTGCAGATGCGCCGGGCCATCCACCGAGAGCCCAATGAGAAAGTTATTCTTGGAAAGAAACTCGCCCCACGCATCGTCGAGAAGCGTCCCGTTGGTCTGGAAGGCATTGTGGATCGTCTTACCATTGGCGTATTTCTTCTGGAGCGCCACGACGCGCTCAAAAAAACGCACCCCCAGAAGTGTCGGCTCCCCTCCCTGCCAGGCGAAGTTAATCTCTGGGACACTCTGGCTCTCGATGTACTGTTGGATATAGCTCTCTAAAATCTCTGGGGGCATCTCCCAGGAGGGCCGCTGCTTGCGCTCACTTTGGTAGAGATCCTCTTTTTCCAGATAAAAGCAGTAGCGACAGTCCAGGTTACAGATCGGCCCAATAGGCTTGGTCATCACATGAAATGCGGGGAGCTGTCCTACTCCGGTCAGCAAGGGGGTCGAGGGCATACGTCATTATACGCTAAAGCCTCCTAGAATCTGAGGCATAAAAAAACTCTCAGGTATGATAGGGCTATGCAAAAAGTACTCAAGACCCTTCCTCGCCTCTGCCTTGTAGGGCTGGGATTTATTTTTTCAGGCTGTGGCAAGCAGGATGAAGTGATCGATATCCCGAACACCAACCAGCCTGCTCCACGCTCAGCTTCACGGGATTTACAGGCAAAACTTAATCTGACGGAAGACCAGAAAAGCAAGCTTCAAGAGATCCGTCGTAAGTACACTCTTGAGGCAGTGGCTATTGAAAAAAAGTACGTGGAGCTGACCAAGCCGTATCAAGCCGAGGCGATGGCTAGTGGGCGTGGGGGAAAATCGATGGATCCAAAGACCAAGGCTGCCCTCGATGCGATTGTGGCGAAGAAAAACGGGGAGCTAGAGCCCCTGAAAGCGAAGCAAAAAGAAGAAGAGCAGGCCATTTATACACCCGAACAAAAAAAGATCCTCGAAGAGTTTGCTGCGAAAAAGTAGCCTCAAGCTCTAGGTGACAATGAGGGCGAGGTAGTAGTAGGCGATGGGGGCAGTGAAGAGGAGCGAGTCGAAGCGATCCAATAAGCCGCCGTGGCCGGGCATGATTCCCCCGAAGTCTTTAATACCTAGATCGCGTTTGAGGGCGGACTCGCACAGATCACCGACCTGGCCGAGGGCACCTAGAATCGGGCCGAGAATCAGGCAGTGGTACCACGGCAGGTGCGCCCAGGCTCCCCAGAGAAGCGATGTGAGGGTTGCGGTGACCAGCCCCCCGATGGCCCCGACCACGGTCTTATTGGGCGAGAGTGAGGGCGCGAGCTTGCGGCTATTTTTTCCGAAGCGTACCCCAAAGGCATAGGCTCCGGTGTCGGTCATCCAGGTGACGGCGATCACGTAAAGTGTCAGCCACGCGCCATGGCTGACCGAGGGGCCATCGCCCCAGGGGAGAGGAATGGCGATACTCTGACCCGGTAGCAGGGAGCGCAGGAAGACCAGGTACGAGACAAGCCACCCGACATAGGCCACGCCAAAGAGAGTCACCCCGAGGTTCGCCACCGGCTCCGACTCACGCCGTAGGACCTGATTGATCAGAGTGGCAATCGTCAAAACGACCAGCATCACGGGCAGGAAGTTGACAAGCTGACCTCGGCTCACGTTCCAAGCGGCGAACTGCAAGACCACCACCCCGATATAGGAGAGCTGCTCGTTAGGTCGGAAGCCACGGTGCTTGAGCGCCTTAAAGTACTCACTGGCACAGATCAGGGCAATGAGTGCCACCGCGAGGGTGAAGACAATCCCCGGAAAGCGGTCTGGCCAGACCTCCACAAAGATCAGCGCCAGGATGAGCGGGATTCCCACAAACGCCGAGACAAGGCGCTTGGGCAGCCCCGGTGGCATGGCATCGCGGACGGCCTTGGCACGCTCCTGTGCCTCATGGGCGTACTCACGCCCCAGAGCGGCGGCGCGCTCCTGGGCCTCACGCATCCGCTCTTGGGCATCGCGAAACGGATCGCTCATGGGCGCCCCAACCCTTTCAAGTAGAGCCACTCTTCATGGGTGTCTAGGTCACACGCCAGATGTGGGTGGGCATCGGGAAGGGCGCGGCAGCGGCAGCCGGTGAGCGCGGTGGCGCGGGCTTCGGCGGCAGCGATGGTAAGGCCACCGGTGGCGAACTTCAGAGCGAAGCTTAAACCAAGTAGCTGCGCCATCTGCCACTGGCTCTTGCGAGCGTTGAAGACTTTCTCAATTAGGCCACGGTTGCGCTGAACTGCCGCAGGGCGCATCAAAAAGACCGAGCCGCCCGTTAATTCCCCGTCGCGCAGCTTTGTCCAGGCTCCGGGAGTGCCAGGAAAGCGCGCCTCATAGCGCTGGCGGTCCGTGATGGGGAAGACAATGTCAGCGTCTTCGGGGGCGTTTTCCACGAGCCAGCGCACCGACTCGGCGCAAAGATACGGCAGATCCGAGGCGGCAAAGAGCGCAAAACCCCCAACATTGGCTCCCCCAATCTTGGGGGCGGGGGGGGCGGAGCCAATGTATTCTAGGCCACGTATCAGGTTCTCGATCCCGCTATCTCCTTCCGGGATCAGGCAAGCGGCCCCGACGTGTGGCTTTAGCGCATCGGGGCCAACCACCACCGTATCGCCGATCACACCCGAGCCGGAGAGCGCCTCCAGCACACGCCAAAGCATCGGGGTACCTTCATGGAGCGCCACCAGGGCCTTGACACTCTGGCCCGTGGCCTCCGCCAGCGCTCCCTCAAGCCGTCCCCCCGCTGTCACGACCGCAGGAATCACCGTATCAGCACCTTGAGCTCTCGGGGACGGACTTCGATATTCATCGGGGTGAGGCCGCGCACCTCGCCGTCAATGTTGAGTGGCTGCGGCGGAATGGTGCCCACTTTGAGCTTGCGCACTTGCAGCATCTCGACGGCAGGATGGTCCAGGTGCTTGCCGGACGCCACGAGCTGAATCACGGGAAGGAGCTTGAACTTGGACATCTCCTTGATGATCATCACGTCCAGACGGCCATCGTCTACCTCGGCATGAGGAGCCGCTTCCATTCCCGCGGCGTAGACCTTGCCATTGAGCACCGAGACCATAAAGGCCCGCATCTGACGCTTCTCGCTATCATCCGCCTCAATCGTGAGCGCGAAAGGCTTGTACTTGACGAGTGTCTTTAAAATAGCCAGACGGAAGGCAAGCTGACCACTGGCGAACTTAATCCCGGTGTTCATCGTGTGCATCACAGCCGCATCAAAGCCCGTTCCCGCATTGTTAATAAACGGAGTGCCATTGATCAGCCCGACATCAATGCGCGTCGTCACGCCCCCTAAAATTGTCGCACAGGCTTCGCGGGTCTCCAAAACGAGCTTTAGGTTGCGGGCCATGTCGTTGCCCGTACCGGCGGGGATAATCCCTAGAGTTGCTTCGTGAGGCGCATCACCATCGTTCTTAGCCTGCAAGATTCCCCGCATCACATCGCCGACAGTCCCATCACCGCCGAAAGCGACCACCAGCTCATGTTTTTTTGCCGCCGCGCGTGCCAGCTCCGTGGCGTGTCCGGGACGCTGTGTGGGAAGCCACTCGAACGCTGGCCCCAGGTACGCTTGCGCCTCTTCTTTGCGCTTGCCTGCCTTGCCCCGCCCGGCAGTCGGGTTGAAGATCACCAGACCACCCTCGCTGACCATATGTTCCATGAGCCGATTGTAACGCACGAACCCTATACAGGCAATGGGAGAAAAGTCCTGCCTGAGCTTTTAACGCTGTCGTAGCGCATGTCTGCAAGGATCTTTTCCTATGAATAGCTTTTTCTTTTTGGGGAGCCCCCAGAAATCTCTTACCATAAGGTAGCGGGGCACTAGTCGTCTCCGTCGCCACTTGTGGGCGCTTGATACAGCGCACTCGGGAACCGAACCCTGGGCTTTTGTGCGCTCCAGATTGCCCGTGCGACGGTCTCGGCATCGGCCTTGTCCACATCGTCCCAGTTGAGCTTCTCGCAGGCCTCGGCGAGGCGGCGTGCCTCGCCAGAGAGTGCCGTCTTTGTGACATTGAGCTCGTCTATCGGGATACGATTGGGCACGGAGGAAAATGGGGCGAGGTTTGGAGTGCTGGTGAAGCAGCTTGTGAGCGGGGTCGCAGTGCGGTCGAAGCGGTTCATTGCGGGGAAGCCCAGCGCGAGGCCGATGGTGCGGATAAAGCTGGTGTGGTTGAAGAGGGTGCTATTGACACTGCCGCGCCGGGTGTAGGGAGAGATGCAGAGCGCGACGGTTCGGTGCCCGTCCACATGGTCCACCCCAAACTGTGAGTCGTCCTCGATTACCAGGATCAGGGTCTCTTTCCAGAACTTCGACTTGCTGATGCGCTCGACAATCCGGCCCAGCGCCAGATCGTTGTCGGCGACCGTGGCGCGGGGTGTCGGGCCACCGGCGCGGGTGCCTGCGGTGTGGTCGTTGGGCAAGAGTAGGATCGAGAGATGGGGCATCTTGCCAGATTTCTCAAAGCTGTCTATATCCGCGACATACTGGTCGGCGCGCCACTGGTCGGAGACCGTCGAGGGAAAGCCGATGTAGGTGGGATGGAGCAGGGGGCGCAGCGCGGCGTTGTCGGTGCCGGGCTTGATGGCGTAGCGCTTGCCATTATTTTGCTTGTAGTCGTCCCAGAGTGTCTTCCAACTGGGGCGCACGGCCTTGCCTGTCTCGGTGTCGGTGATCACGGGCTTGTTGACAAACTCCCCGTAGACCCGCACCGATTTTTTCTTCGCGAGCGCTGCTGTCCAGAGAAAGCCTGTCGGGGAGCCTGAGAGCGCATCGCCGCCGTCGTAGGGATAGGAGCGTGCATGAGCGGCATAGTTCTGCTCCATGTAGCCATTGGCCACGCCTGAGACGCTCCACTGGTGCCCATCGGCAGAGTTCGTCCCGCTGGTGTAGGTGTTATCGAGCAGGACAAACTGCCGGGCGAGCGCGTGGTGGTTGGGGGTCACTTCCTCCGGAAAGAGTGCTAGCTTGGGATCTCCGTTGCCCTCTTTCATGTCCCCAAAGACATAGTCGTAGGTCTGGTTCTCCTTGATGATGTAGACCACGTGCTTAAACACCGAAGGCTCCCCCACTCGCTCGGGAATCGGCATAGGCGCGACCCCACGGCGGGCAGGCTTTTCCGCCATTCCCCAGCGGTTGTTCTGCGCCACGACACTTGGCGCGGCGATTGCCGGTGGCGTGAACTGAACGAGTCCCATCGTCCCATGAACCCCATAGGCCGGCGACGGACCTGTGCGCTGTGCGCGGCTCCCGTAGCCCTTGCTACTTGCCACCACCAACCCTCCTCCCCCTGCCCCTCCTCCCAACCCTGCGGAGGCAGGTTGGGCAGAGGGGAGCTTATCTTCCGAGTTGCTGAAGTCACGAGACTCCTCTCTCTCCCTTCCTCCCAGGGTTGGGAGGAGGGGCAGGGGGCGGAGGGCAATGGGGTACCAGCCAGTCGGGGTGTAGCCGAGAATCTTGCCCGTGGCCAGCTCGACATGCGCGATGGCATTGGCACCGCCGCAGGCCACATAGGCGATCTTCTCATCGGCACTGAGTGCGACTGCGGTGGGAATCTGGCCAAAGCCGGGGTCTTGCTCTGGGGCCAGAACAAAGGCGCGAGTCACTGTTGCACCCGCAACGTCCAGAACTTGCAATGTGTCATCGTCGCTGCTGGCCACGTAGAGCGTCTTGCTGTCTCTGGTAAACGCCAGGCCGCTCGGCTGCCGCCCCGCCTCCACTTTTCGCACGGTCAGGCTCGCCGTGTCCACCAGCGTCACGCTGCCGCTCTTGGCCGCATCGGTTTTTGTGTCGATTCGAATCGCGGTGCCTGCCGAGTCCGCGCTGGCCTCGCCTTTTTGTGCCACGCGCCCGCCCCGGCACGAGACGGCCAGTGTCTTGCCATTGGGGGAGAGGCGCAGGTGATACGGAGCCGCATCCACCAGAACCGTGCGCTCAGTCTTGCCATCGCTCAGCCGCACTACGACGACTACATTGCGAATCCCCATCCCGACATAGAGTCGCGTGCCATCGGGCGAGATGGCAAGACCCGTGAGCTGGGGATCGCCGGTTGCGCGGCCACGCCCTTGGGTTCCCGCCGCAACATCCGGGTCACCCAGCGCCCCCACCGAGTCAATCGTGAGCTCTTTTTCTTTTTTCCAGCCTGTCTCGCTCTTGCTGATTTTTGCGACTTTGCCGCCTGCCAGTGTTGCGTAGAGCGCCTCACCACTCGGCTCCCAGACAATCCCCAGCGGCCCCGCCTCGATTCCGGCCACGCTCGCGACGGCTTCACCTGCGGCACTGTAGATCGCCACTTGGCTCTGCGCCAGTACCGCCACGAGTGCGCCATCGGGAGAGACTGCCACATCCTTGGGCCGCGATGCCCTCAGTGTCTGGAGTTTCCCTACGGGTGTTACCCGCTGGTTCGACGACACTAAAGTCGAGCCGCCGGCCTGCTCACCAATCTGCTCCGCATTCCCTTGTGTCAGCCCCAGCGTCACGGCTCCTAGGCCAAGCACCAGCGCCAATCCCATACTCTTTGTCTTCATGCCGACAGGATACCAAAAATCACAGCAGAGTTTATGAAGACTTGTATAACGGATACTAGTTAAACCAAAACTCTTGTGGTTCCGGCAGCTTTAGCAGACGGTATACTATCCCCATGTTCCGAAGCACCGCCGCTATATTGTTCCTGCTAGCTCTCAACGCTCCTCAACCCTCCTTCGTAGAGGGAGGGTGGCGAGGAACGAGCCGGGTGGGTTCAGACAGATCCGACGAAGCATGGGTTTCTCGAACGGTGGATGGGACGCTCACGTACCGCGCCGATGAGAAAGGCAACCGGATTCCCGACTTCTCTCGGGTGGGCTACAAAGACGGAGATGCGCCGATTCCCGAACTACCCGTCACGCGAGTTGTGGAGCCGCTTGCGGATAAAGCGGCATTTGCGGATGCGATTGTCCAGAAGGCGCTGGACGAAACAAAAAGCGGCGCGGTGCTGCTCAAGCGGGGAACCTACCGGTTTGCCGGAGGCATTTTTCTGCGAAATCCTGGCGTGGTGCTACGCGGCGAGGGCGAAGGCGCGGACGGCACGGTGTTGGTCGCAACCCAAAAAAAGCAGCACACGCTGATTGTCGTGGGCGGTGAGGGGCAAGCACAAGCTGAGAAAGACTCACGGCAAGAGATCACCGATGACTACGTGCCCTGTGGCGCGGACACGCTCACGGTTGCGGATGCCAGCGGCTTTAAGGTGGGCGATGAGGTGATCGTCCGGCGGGCGAGCACGGCCAAGTGGATCTCGGTGCTTGGGATGGATAAGATTCCCCCCCGCAGCGACGGCACGGCGATTCAGCAGTGGGCTCCGGGCAGTAAAGACCTAGCCTTTGAGCGACGTATTACGGCTATCTCGGGCAAGACACTCACGCTGGATGCGCCCGTGACCAATGCGCTGGAGCGCGAGTTTGGGCCGCACACGGTGAGCAAGCTACGCTTTCCCCAGCGCATCGAGGAGATCGGGGTGGAGAACCTGCGCTGCGTCTCCGAGTTTGCGTCGCCCTACGACGAAGATCATGGCTGGAGTGCGATTGCCTTTCGGGCGGCGCGTAACGGCTGGGTGCGCCATATCACGGCGGAGCACTTTGGCTTTGCGTGTGTCGCGATCGGCCGGAGCGCGAGAAATATCACGGTCGAGGACTCCATGTGCCTTGATCCCATCTCCAAGATCGAAGGGGGCAGGCGCTACCCGTTCCAGATCACGGGCCAGCGCAACTTAGTCCAGCGCTGCAAGGCTCGCAATGGCCGTCATGACTTTGCCCTCGACTCGTCGGTTCCTGGCCCCAATGTCTTCTCCGACTGCACCGCCACCCAGAGCCACGCCGACAGTGGGCCACACCATCGCTGGAGTTGTGGCGTGCTCTACGACAACGTAACGATTACTGCTGCCAAGGGTGCTAAGGGAGTGGGGATCAATATTCGCAACCGGGGAAATCTTGGCACAGGCCACGGCTGGACGGGGGCGTACCAAGTGATCTGGAACTCGACTGCCCCCGAGATGATCGTCCAGAACCCGCCCACGGCGCGTAACTGGATCGTCACCGAGACGGCGATTCCCAGCCTCTACAAAGCCCAGTGTGCCCAGAGGCAGGCAAAGCCGTGAAAGCCGCGCTTGGGCTCTTGGGGCTGGCCGTGATGGGCGGCTTCGTGTGGGTCAATGTGCGGGTGACACCGCGTGTGAGCGAAGTGCGTCTGGCGGGCTACACGACGAGCCTCAAGGGGCGCAAGAAGGCGCAGATTCGTAATGCAACTCTCGCGGCGCGCGCGCTGGAGGGGCAGGTGATCAAGGCGGGGAAGGTGTTTTCCTACAACGCGGTTGTCTCTGCGACGGACAACGATACGGGCTATGTCCCCGCTCCCGTCTCCGTGGAGGGAACCATGGTGCCCGCACTGGGCGGTGGTGTCTGCCAGACCTCCACGACGCTCTATAACGCGGCGCTCCTGGCGGGGCTGGAGGTTCTAGAGCGCCATCCTCACACGATCGCTCCCAAGTACGTCCCGCCGGGCAGAGACGCTGCCGTCGCCTGGCCGGGAGTGGATCTGCGGCTACGCAATCCCTACCCGTTTCCCGTGCGCTTGAGCGCCAAAGTGGTGGGGGAGCGCCTGAGTGTCGAGGTGGTAGGCGAGAGGGGGAGGGCAAGCGAGATCGTGCTGGAGACCCGTGTTCTCTCCATCCAGGAGCCCGCACGACGGAGTGTGGTGGGGCGCAGGCGAAGTAGCGCGGGGGTCTCGGGGATTCGGGTTGCCACCTACCGAACGAAAAATGGCAACCGCGAGCGCCTCTCAGACGACACTTACGCCACCCTCGACGAAGTCATCCCGGACAACTAGCTAGGCAGCCCTGCGCCGGCGAGCAAGGGCAAGACCACCCAGCATAGCTAGCACGAGAGTGGCAGGCTCTGGGATATTGTTCTTGGGAGGAGGAAGCGGGTCCGATCCAAAGTTGCCGGTGGCAGTGGTGGTGAAGGGGGCTAGATAGCCGTTTCCTCCATTTGCAATATCAGGAGCAATACTCGTGAAAGAGATTGCGAAGTTTTTATTGACGAGAGGCTGGGAGAAATCCAAGTAATCCGAGTCGAACGTTACGATGTTGTTGCTGGTGGAACTCTCAGTGCCGGTTAGTCTAGCGGTCTGCCCGCCTACACGTGCCACAAGATTACCCGTAGTCAGAGACACGCGAAGCAGATCGCCGGAGTCTGGAGCCGCACTGGTGGACGTGAAGCGCAGCTCGATATCTTTCATGGGCTGGACGAGAAAGCTGGTGCTGGAGAAGGCATTGCCCGCGCTCACCGCTGACATGGTCATGGTTGCTTCAATATCCTCGCCGACGGCGGCACCAAGTCCATTGATTGTCTGGAACTGGAAGCTCACAGGGATGGCACTTGCCAGGCCCAGAGTCGCACCACTGCTAGTAGAAGAGTACGTGAAGGCAGGAGTCTGAAACGCCTGAGTAAATGTGGCAAACAGCTCTTGAGCCTGAGCAGGCACGGCACACAGGGTCAAACCTAGCGTGCCGACAGATAACAGTACTTTGGTATATTTGAAGTTCATTTTGTTTTCAGCTGTCCACGATAGACCCCTTTTGATAATCTTACATTTTATACCCTAATAAAGTTACTCTGAGTGAAAAATAACACTAAAACTAGTAAGACTAGCAGTGATCTTTTTTGCGGCGGTATCTCGCGATAAGCCCTAAACCACCAAAACCTAGCAACATTACGGTGGAGGGTTCTGGAACCATGCCATTAGAAGAAAACTGACCAGTCACATCTGAGGTGAATCCTGCCAGGTAGTTACCCGCACCATTGGCAAGTCCAGGGGGCGCGATATTGTTGATAGCAAGGCTGTAGTTGCGCTGGGTGGAGGCGCTAAAATCGAGGTAAGCCGAAGAGTAGTTGACCACTCCCCCAGAAACGCCGTGAGTCTCCTCAAGCCCGGCTCCAGAGTCTCCAAGAACCCCCCCTAGGGTTCCTGTAGAAGAGTTGATAATCGTCAGCAGGTTCCCGGTAACGGCTCCTGTTCCCGTGAAAACCATCTCGACGCTCTGTAATTTTTGAGAGATCGTGGGGGAACTGAGCGAGGCGGTTCCATTGACTATGGAGGTGATCGTCAGGTTTGCAGGAAGAGCGACATCAATCGTTCCACTGCTATTGGGAGCGCGGTAGAAGAAGTTTACAGGAACTACCACCGAGGTGATGAAACGAGAGTTGACCCCGTCGTTGATAAACTCGAATGGCTTAGTCGCGCCAATCTGCTGGAAGTTGGCAAAGAGTGATGTCTGGGCGTGCGCAAATGTGGTGACTGTGAGAACTGCCGTGGCAACAGCTAAGCGAAAGAAGTTTTTCAAGAGAGTCTACCTGTTCCTTGTGCCCTCTCGGGCAGTGATCTAGGATCAGATAGTGCAATAACTGTGCCACGGCAGGTTTTGTTACTCGCCTGGCTTTGGTTTATACACTCCGGTGCGGCTTACTTCGTCTGCCTCAGCTTCCGAGGGGACAGGACGGCCCATGCCCGTATAAATGCTCTCTATTTGATCTTTACCAACTAAAGCGTTAGTATCATTCCCAGATATTTTTAGGGCTTTTCTAAAATCCGAGAGTGCGGCACGGTACTTAACCCGCTGTCCCGCCTTGTCGTCATCGCGCATCCGGAACATTCCCCGCTTGACATAGGCATCGACGAGGGCAGCCTTATCGCCCGATTTTTCGGCCTCTGCGATCTTGGCATCCAGCTCGGGCGTTTTCGAGAGCGGGGCGTAGGGATCTGCGGCTCCTGCCATGGGGCCACCCGGCATGGAAGCATCGCTGGCGGCAGGGGCCTTAGGAGCCTCGGGGGCTTTAGGGGCCTTAGGGGCCTTAGGGGCGGCGTGGGGATCTGTTGCTGTGGCACTGTGGCCATGACCATCGTCAGCAGAGTGGGTCTCGCCTGGGGCTGTGGTAGCCGGGGCGGTCTGTGGTTCTGCGGGTTTCTCGGGCGAGCAACCGAGCAGACCAAGAGCGGCGAGTGGGAGGAGAAAAGTGTAGCGTCTCATCCTGTAACTATACCCCACGCAGGGCGGGAAACCAGCGGAGTAGCTCCTCGACAACCAAGATGTGCCCGGCTTCGTTGGGGTGGTTGCTCTGAGAGAGTAGCGCCTCGCGCAGCGTGCCCTCAGCGCTCGCTTGCTCCCAGCGGGCAAAGCTATCGGCTAGCCCAAGCTCAAAAGTCTCCGCAAGCGCTCGCTCTTGGATGGCATGCTTACGAAGCTCGATTAGGTCGCCATTATCCAGAGTCGGGGTGCAGAGAATCAGCTTGATATTGCGCTTTTTCGCCGCCTGAATCATCGTGGTCCACGCTGCCTGCGCACGCTCCAGCCCAATACGGCGGTCGTTGAGGCCGTAGTCTATCAAGAGCAAGTCGGGTCGGTGGCAGAGCACCTCGGACTCAAAGCGCCTCGCCCCACTCTCGGACTCCTCGCCCCCGATTGCCGTCACGATGACATTGAGTACGGCATGAGGAAAACGTGCCTTGAGAGCTCTGTGGAGCAGGTGCGGGTAGGCATGAAAGCTATCCACAACCGGCGTCTTGAAGTACCCCGCCGGCACACTATGTCCGTGGCAGACAATATTCACGAGGCGGTTCTTCGGCCAGGTTTTCGTCAGCTCCTCACTCAGAGGGGCAAGATAGGTTTTTGGATCAGCGAGCATACTTCATTATGCCTTAATACTCCATGCCAAGAGATTGTCTACAATGCGGCGAGGACAATTCATCATGAAGAAAGTACAGAAGCGAGCCTTTACGCTCATCGAGTTACTCGTCGTTATTGCCATTATCGCCATTCTTGCCGCCATTCTCTTCCCGGTCTTTGCGCAGGCCCGAGAGAAAGCACGCAGCATCTCTTGCCTCTCCAACGTGAAGCAGTTCTCGCTCTCGGCCCTGATGTATCTGCAAGACTACGACGAGACGTTCCCACAGAGCGTGAACTGTGTGAGTGGCTGCATGGCTGACCCCTTGGGGCGCGGCGGGATTATCGTGCCGGGTAGTGGGGCAACGGTGGAGACGGTCTACAGTCTGATCATGCCCTACATGAAAAACACGGATATACTGGTCTGTCCCTCGCAACGTCCTGGGGTAGACTTCCGGGCCACGATTGCCCCGATTGGTTTGCAGCTCACCACGACTTTTCGCTACGCCTCCTACGGCATCAACTTTGCGCTTTTCCAAGATCCCGGCCTGCCACCGGGGCTCTTTGAGGCCGATCCGGTGATCGCGCTAGCAGCGGTGAACGAACCCGTGACGACCACGATGTTCTACGACACCCGCTACGACAGGCCTGGAGCCAACGCCAAACGCACCGCCGAGGGGTGCTCCCTCCTGGGAGCAACCAGTGTCTTCGGATGGGACAACTTCCCTGGTGACTCGCGCCACTCCGATGGCTTCAATGTCGGATTTGTAGACGGCCATGCCAAGTTCTCCAACAAAAGAGGCACCATCCCTGGCACCTCCCCCAGCGGCGCAACCACGGTGCCCACTTACACGCTCCCCTGCGACCTCTCCGGCATTCCCGGAGGTACGGCGGACACCTAAAATCTGCGATAAAAAGAACCTCAGGGACGATTTTCATGTCTTCTGTATTGCCTGTGTAAGCAAGTGCATTAAACTGGGCATTTATATGAAGAGCAGACTATGGGGAGATTTTTTGGCGAGACATCGCGTTGTGTGCGGGTAGGAGGGCTAACCCTCTCTGAGAACCAGTATCTGCCAGACCAGAGCACGCCGCCGCACACACACGACACCACGCTCTTCTACTTTGTCCTGGAAGGGTGCTGTAGTGAGAGTGCTGTTCGCCAAGAGAGGATACATCTCCCCGCGACACTGGTGGTCTTACCCGCAGGAGAGACCCATGCCACGCGGTGGGCACCTGAGAGTGGGGGACGCTGCTTCCACCTGGAGCTTGCCCCCACAGATCAGACCCACCGCCACCTGCATGGCGGCTACGCTATGCACCAGAGCGGGCCACCCACGGCTCTGATGCGACGGCTCTACCAGGAGTTTCTGGGCTGGGATGCCTACTCGCCTTTAATTGCCGAGGGGATTGTCCTGGAGCTCTTGGGAAACCTCGCACGCCATCAAGACACGACAAGCACACAGGCCGCGAGCTGGCTTGGCTGTGTAGAGGCCACACTCCGGGAGAACCTCGCCACCCCGCCGACTCTGACCGAACTCTCGGCGTTGGTAGAGATTCATCCGTCACATTTAGTTCGTGCCTTCCGCCAGCACTACCACACCACGCCGGGAGAGTTTGTGCGCCAGCTCCGAATTTTTGAAGCCTGCCATCGCCTGCGCACCCAGCCCGAACTTTCCCTGGCGGAGCTTGCTCAGGAGCTGGGCTTTGCCGACCAGAGCCACTTCAGTCGCACGTTTCGTAAGCACCAAGGAGTCTCGCCACATCAGTTCCGCAAATCCGCTTCCAAAATGCACAGTTCTTTCAAGTAATTTCGATTTATTGTTGCTATTCTAGAGGGCATGGCTCTCCTACAGACTCCCCCCAATCTTCAGCAGCTCGCTCAGGCGTTTCAGGCCGCCTACGATGCCAAGCACTACTTAGAGGCGAGTGCCCTAGGCCTCTACGCGATCTCCATGGGGGAGCGCCAGCCCGAGGCGCTCTACAATACGGCCTGTGCGCTTGCCCTCGCGGGGGATCGTGACCGGGCGTTCTCCGTGCTGGAGCAGGCGCTCAAGGCGGGCTTCGACGATGCCCCGCTCTTAAAGAAAGACACGGACTTCGAGGGCATTCGCACCGACTCACGTTGGGCAGGGATTCTTGTGCACACCGAAAAAGCTGCCGAGAGCCGTCGGATTGCGCTGGCAAACCCGGACCGTGCGCCGTTTATCACCGACGATATCCCGCGTTTTTGGGCGGCCTACGACAAGGCAATCTCACTTCCGCCAGGAACCCAGCGCACCGCGATCTTCCAGCGGGACTACTTTGATAAGGCAACGCCCGGAATGAAGGACTGGGTTCGGGTGCGCCGGGCCAGTGCGGCGGGAGTCGCGAGCTTTGTCACGGCTAACCCTAAGTTCTTTGCTGCGATCCGGCCCGCGACCTACGAGATCGCCAAGCAACGCCCCGCAACTATAGCCGCGTTTCGTAAGTTCAAGGCGCTCTACCCCGACGCCCAGTTTCCTGCGTCGACTTTCTGTATTGGAGCATTCTACGGCGGTGGGACGGTCTCGGGGCGCAGTTTACTGATGAGCGCGGAGATGTACACCGCCAGACCACAGACCCCCACCGAGGAGCTCGGGCGCTGGCAAAAGCTCGTGCTCACCCCGACCCACGACCTGCCGTTTATCATCGCCCATGAGATGATCCACTTTCAGCAGCGCTACAACACGCTCGATGCCACGCTGCTCCGCGCCTGTATCCAAGAAGGCAGCGCGGACTTTCTGGGCGAGCTCTGCTCCGGGAGCGTCGGGCAGTTCCACGAGCGCGAGGTCTTCCCCTACGGCAATGCCCACGAGCGCGAGCTCTGGGAGAAGTTCCAGCAGGACATGCTGCGCTTCGATAAGCAAAAAGTCTGGCTCTACTCCGAGAGCGGCGAGGGCAAGCGCCCCGACGATCTGGGCTACTTCATGGGCTACAAGATCTGCGAGGCCTACTACAAAAACGCCGCAGATAAAAAACAAGCCGTCCATGACATCCTCCACATCACCAACTTCAAGGCGTTTCTCGCCGCCAGCCACTACGCAGAGAAATTTTAAGAAAGACAAACAACATGATATTCTTGCCACTCGTCACCACCGCAGCGCTTACCCAGACCACTCCTGCAGCTCTGGCCCCCCGAGAGCGGGCACTCATCACGGCGAAGCTCTACGCCGCGGTAAAGTTCTACTTCGCGCATCTCTCGGCCATCCCGGACTTTGATCTAGAGGCAAGCTACGCCAAGCTCCTGGATGAGGCCTTTGCGGCAAAGGACCGCTACGCCTTCGATCTGGCCTGTATCGCCTTTGTCGCAGAGCTGAAGAACGGCCACTCGAACTTCTACGACGACTGGTTGGGTACCTACAATGGCGAGTCGCTGGGCTTTCAGGCAGGGTACTACGAGGACAAGTGGGTCGTGACCTACTCGCGCATCCCGGAGCTGAAGGTGGGGGAGGTTCTCGTATCGCTAGACAGCCAGCCGTTTGAGACCTTCTACCAGAGCAAGAAGCGCTACATCAGCGCCTCCAGTGAGCGCGACAGTCGCAATCGCTTTACCTACCAGCGCTATCTCTTCCCGCCACAGTTCCAGCTGGTCAAGGGCGATGGCACCAAAGTGACCATCAAGCGCGTTCCCTTTATCAATGTCACCGAGAAGACCGAGGGGCGCTGGCTCGTCAAAGACCAGGTCGCCTACATCAAGGTTCCCGCATTTCAGCCCGCGGTGTTTGAGGAGGACGCACTAAAGCTGGTGACGGAGTACAAGGGGGCCAAGAGCCTGATCTTGGATCTGCGTGGCAACGGGGGTGGCTCAACTCCGTCAAAGCTAATCGATGCCCTGATGGATCGCCCCTACCGCAGTGCCAGCTGGCAGTCGCCGCAGCATGTCGCGGTCTTCAAGGTCTGGGGGGACTATATCACGGAGCTGGACAAAGACCCGAAGGCCCCGCACGACGAGACCTACGGGGCACTCTCGACCCTCCGCGACCTTGGCACGGGCATGTACTTCTCTCCCAGCACTTGGAGCAAGCCCAGCAAGCTGGTCTTTGCGGGGAAGGTCTTTATCCTGATTGACCGCAGTGTCTTTTCTGCAGGGGAGGACTGCTGCATCCCCTTCAAGGACAACCACCGCGCCACGATTATCGGGGAGGCGACCGGGGGCAGTACAGGGCAGCCATACTCGGTGAGCTTTCCCAATGGCATCGGCTTCCGGGTCTCGTCGAAGCGCGACTCCTTCCCCGATGGCTCACCGTTTGAAGGGCTTGGGGTGCAGCCCGATATCGCCGTCTCGACAACCATCGCGGACCTGCGCTCGGGCAAGGACCCCGTGCTGGCCAAGGCGCTAGAGCTAGCGTCGAAGGTGCCCTAGCCTCAAGGCGCTGGCTCAGGGAAAAGTTGTTGCGATTGATGGGCTGATGAGCGCCGTTTTGGCGCTGCCGCCGCACGTATCGCCGGAGACCTCATGCGCCCTAAACCTGCGAAGCGCTAGAGTCCTAGTTCGGTAACCAGGGCCGCGACGGAGCCGTGGCGCAGGGATTTTTCAGGGCTCGTGGCGCGGGTGAGAGTGGCTGTCTCTGTCTCCGTGGCATCGCTACCTAGAGTCAGCAAGACAAACTTACCTAGATTGAAGACATTGGTTTGGCTGTCGATAAGCGCCCCTTTGACAAACTCCTCCGGGGCCATGAGGCGCGAGCTGCCCCAGTTGCGCTCGGTGGTAAGCACGAAGCTCTCGGCTTTTAGGCACAAGTCCCAGTCGAAGACCCAGGGCTTTTTGTTCTCGTAGTCGTAGATTACATTCCCCTCGTAGAAGTCCACTAGGAGCCAGCCTGCCGACGTGATAGCTGCCAGTGCTGAGAGAATCGTCGCGAGGGCGGCGCGGCGCTCGGCAAGTGGCAGGGCGTAGAATTTTTCGCGGGCCTCGCATGTACTGAGCGTCTCGCCCGAGACAAACGGGTAGATCAAGATCATGCCGTCGTCCACGCCACACATCATCAGCGAGGGGATGATATTCTCGTGTAGGCCCGCCGAGGCGATCTCCGCCTCGACCGCGGCCCGCTCCTGGAGGGCGTAGGGGAAGAACTTGACAAAAAGCGCGGGCGTGCGCCAGGCTATTGTGGCGCTGTTGCTTTTGGCAAGCGGACGGGCATCGGGGAGGTTGGCAGCGAGCCACTCGTGTGCCGTCATCGCTAGCGCGGGTCAAGCAAGACGGCCCGAAGCTCATCGCGGTAGAGAGCTTGCCCGACAAGCTGGCCTTTGTTGTTGAGACCGTGGATTTCTAGGACATGCCAGTGGCCTAGGTTCTCGATGAGCTCATCGGCGACATGCTTCTTGCCGTCAATCCAGATCATGCCACCCGCTCCGACACCCTCAAACGTGTCTGCCTGATGCCCTACAACCCAGCCACGGTCGTTGATGCCAGTTGCGACACCGGAAAAGAGCACCTCAGCGGTCGCGCCGGGACGCCAGCGGAGCGCACGGGTCGGAAAGCCCTCTTCGGTGTCGTCCTCCGCAAGCATCCCGCTTCCGACTAGTACACTGCTTGCATTGACGGCTGTCACGCGGCCCGTTTTACAGCGCGTGGGGAGTGGCAACCAGGCGATCTGGTTGCTCTTCCAGACCACGGGCACATCGCCTTGTGCCACGTGTGCAAAGCCTGCCACACGCCCATCGGGACAGAGAACGCACGCCTCCGCCGCATCGGCGAGCCAGCGGAAGATCGTCCCTTTGAGCACCCAAGCTTGACCCAGTGGAATGCCCTTGCTCTGGGTCGTGCCCACCACGGTTCGGCCCTCAGCGATGTCTCTTGGGACGACACGCTCGCCGGGCTGTGTCTGGATCGGAAGCGGCTCTAGCAGCCCCTTGCGCCAAAAGAGACCGGTCTTACCGTCTTCAATGGCCACTTCGCCCTTAGGGTTGATTCCCCAGGCGTAGGTGCCCGGCCCGGCCAGAAAGTGAATCTTGCCGCGCTCCCACAGTGCGGCACGGTCATCGCACGCCCCGGCAATCGTCCCAGCATCGTTGATTGCCAGACGCGAGCGCAGACCGAACTTCGCGCTCGGATTCGGCCCGGAAAGATCAACCAGATGGTAGCGTGGTAGAGTCATGGACAAACATTATACGGCGTTTTTGGGCAAATTGTGACCATGCACTGCCACGAGGGTGCAGGACAAAAAAGTGCTGAGTTAGCCCCTCGTTTTCTGGGTAGTGCGAGGGGTTGAAAATCCCTCACTAGACTCCTCGCATTCGTTCGCCTCACCCGTTTTTTTGTCCTGCACCCCTGCCACGGGAGAGGTCAGCGCCGCTGGCCGGTGCGCTGGAAGAGCATCTGGGAGTCGCGGCGTTTCCGATCGGTGGGTTTCAGGCGCTCGTAGCTGCCATCGGGCTGGAGCTCGCGGGCTTGGACATTGTCTGCTAAGAGCGTGGCAAGGATCTTCTTTACGACATGCGCCTTAAGCTTGGGGCTCTCGATAGGAAAGACGACCTCCACGCGTCGGTCCAGGTTGCGCTGCATCAGATCCGCGCTCCCGGCGTAGAGCTCGGAGTCGCCGCCGTTCTCGAAGTAGAAGATACGTGCGTGCTCTAAGAAGCGCCCCACGATCGAGATCACCCGGATATTCTCGGACCAGCCAGGAAGCTTGGGAAGCAGGCAGCAGATCCCACGGATAATCAGCTCGATCTTTACGCCCGCCCGCGAGGCGTCATAGAGCAGGCCAATCATCTCGGGATCCACCAGCGCGTTCATCTGGAAGATCAGCTTGGCAGCTCGCCCCGCCTTGGCGTGCTCGGTCTCGCGCTGGATGCGGTAGGCGATCTCCTGGCGCAGGTTAATGGGCGCGACAAGAAGCTTGCGGAACTTGGTCTGACGCGAGTAGCCCGTGAGGTAGTTAAAGAGATCCGTGACATCGGCACCCAGCTCCTCATCGCAGGTGAGCAGGCCCAGGTCGGTATAGAAACGGGCAGTGGTAGCGTTGTAGTTGCCCGTCCCAAAGTGCACGTAGCGCTTGATCCCATCGGCCTCTTTTCGCACAATCAGAAGGCACTTGGAGTGGGTTTTGAGACCAATCAGGCCGTAGACCACGTGCACACCCGCCCTCTCTAGCTGGCGGGCCCAGGCGATATTGTTCTGCTCATCGAAGCGGGCCTTGAGCTCCACCAAAACGGCGACCTGGGTGTCGACATCGCGTGCGGCGATCAGGGCGGGGATCAGAGGCGAGTTGGCTCCCACACGGTAGAGAGTTTGTTTGATCGCAAGAACGTGCGGGTCGCGTGCAGCCGTCTCCACAAGAGCCAGAACCGGCGCGAAGGAGTCGTAGGGGTGGTGGAGGAGGATATCGCTGTTGGCAATGGCTCCAAAGATGTCCTGCCCTGTCGAGAGAGCGGCGGGCATTCGGGAGATGTAGGGCTTGTCTTTCAGATCGGGCCGATCCACTTTCATCAGCTCCATGAGCGAGGAGTAGCCCAGCTCACCGCCCAGGCTTGCCCCCGTGGCCACAAGGTTACGCGGATCCATCTCCAGTCCCTCGATAACCAGAGTGCGGATCGTGGCGGGCATCGCCTCCGTGACTTCAAGGCGCGTGACAAAGCCAAAGTGACGCTTGTTGATATCGGCTTCAATAGAGCGAAGCAGATCCTCGGTTTCGTCTTCTTGGATCTCGATATCGGCATCGCGGGTCACCCGGAAAGGGTAGACGGCTTTATGGTTGACATCCAGACCGGGAAAAAGCGCCCCGATGTGGTGAGCAATGACCTCCTCGATCCAGACAAAGCGCGTGGTAGAGCCGGTGGGGACAAGCCGGGAGAGGGTGGCTGGGATCTTCATTCGGGCGAAGCGCTGGCCACGCACCGGATCGTTGACCACGATAGCAAGGTTGAGAGAGAGGTTGGAGATATGGGGAAACGGGTGCCCGTGATCTACGGCCAGAGGGGTTAGTGTGGGGAAGACCTCGTTCTCAAAGAAGCGGGCTAAGTGTCCACGCTCGCTGTCAGAGAGCTCGTCGTAGGTGAGGACTTCAATCTGCTGGCGCTTGAGGAGGCGGCGCAGCTCTTTCCAGCAGTCCTGGGCCTGTGCGGAGAGCTTTTCAACCTCCTTTCCAATCTGATCCAGCGCTTCGGTTGGGGTGAGGCCATCGGCGGCGACATCGGCGACATGGGCAGTTCGCTGCGCTTGAAGCCCGGAGACGCGGATCATGAAGAACTCGTCGAGGTTGTTGCCAAAGATTGAAAGAAACTTCACGCGCTCTAAAAGAGGGTTGGTCGTGTCCCAGGCTTCCTCCAGCACACGCGAGTTAAAGGCAAGCCAGGAAAGCTCCCGGTTGATGTAGGGCATGCGCTCCGGCGCAAGCGGCAGGGACTCAGCATGGACAGACATAGGCTTTTAGTTTACCCCGTTCCTTATTCCGTTTTGGCAGCGCGGTTTTCGGTGAGGCGAGCGACACCCTCCCGAGGGGTGAGGCTTCCTTCAAGTAGCTCGGCGACGGTGCTACAGACGGGGAGAAAGAGACCGTGCCTAGTGGCTAGCTTGGCGACGGCGCGTGCCGTGGGGACACCTTCCGCGACTTGGCCCAGCTCCGTGAGGATATCAGGGAGGTTCTTGCCCTGGCCGAGCCCATGGCCGACGCGCCAGTTTCGGGAGAGCTTGGAGGCTGCCGTGGCAATAAGATCCCCGACACCAGCAAGCCCGTAGAAAGTCTCTTGTTTGCCGCCCAGAGCCACCCCCAGCCGTGCCATCTCTGCCAGCCCACGGGCCATGAGCGCGGCCTTCGTGTTGTCGCCGTAGCCCAAGCCATCCGAGATGCCGCCTGCAATGGCGAGGACATTCTTGACTGCCCCGCCCACCTCGACACCGATCAGATCGTCACTGACATAGGTCCGAAAGGTCGCTCGGTTGAAGCGCTCCGCCACGCGCTGTGCCGCTGCGCCGTCTCCACTGGCCGCCACGGCGGCGGCAGGAATCCCGGCGGCAACCTCACGTGCGAGATTGGGCCCAGAGAGTGCGACCACGGGATGACCGGGGGCAAGACGCGTCGTCACATCCGAGGGAAGCTCTAGTGTCTCGGGGTCAATGCCCTTGGCGGCCAGCACGATATCGGCACCGCTTGCGAGTCTTGCCCTAACCAAGACTTCATCGACCGCGGCCGAGGGCACGGCCACGACCACGCAGCTCGCCCCCGCAAGCGCGACGCCCAGCTCCGCCGTCGGGTGGAGATTTTCGGGAAGACGATGTCCCGGCAGGTAGCGCCGGTTCTCCCGCTCCGTCAGCAGAGCCGCGATCTGTGTGTCCGTGCGATCCCAGAGTCGCACGATCCCACCATCTTGGGCCAGCAAGAGAGCCAGTGCCGTTCCCCACGAACCCGCTCCTAAAACTGCAATCTCAGAATGCTCAAAACTCACCCAGAGAGTTTACCGTATGTGTCCCCTCGATCAGAACGAGGGGACTGGAGAGCTAAAGCTGCAAAGGCCGCTTCGGGCCATACCGAGTTTCCGGAGTTATGGGCGGTATCCGTCGTCTACTCCCAGACGATCAGGGGCAGCTCTTGGGGAAGGACAGCCTCGGGGTGGTAGGGGAGCACCCGCACTGAGAAGCCTTGCTGGCCGGAGTGCTCCGTGGGTAAGTGACCCGTGTAGATCCACGCGCCGCCATCTTTTCCCTCGCACGTGAGAGGGATGCCTGTAGCGTGGAGGAAGTTTCGGTCCGTGTCCACAGGTCCGGTGTAGAGCTGGACTTGCACATCACCCGGCAGGAGCGTCTCGCCCAGCCAGAGCGCGGCACGCACCGTGGCTTGCTGACCCGCCTCTAGGTGATCCGAGTCGGTGGTGACAGAATCTAGGCGTACTTGAGACCACTGCTCTCGCACCTTGAGCTTCCAGGCCACCAGCTCTCGGGTGAGGGCAAAGTCGCTCTCGGCCAGCTTGGCAGCACGCTTGGCGGCAGGCAAGTAGTAGGTTGTGGCGTACTCGGCGACCATGCGGCGGGTGTCGTAGACCGGGCCGAGCTTGTGCATAGACTGCTTCATCTTAGCGACCCAGCCACGCGGGATACCGAACTCATCGCGGGCATAGAACAAGGGCGCGATCTCGTCTTCGAGCAAGTGGTAGATCGCCTGCGCCTCGACATGATCCTGGTAGCCCAGGTCGGCGTAGTCCTCGCCCTGCCCAATCGCCCAGCCCACGGCGGAGCCATGATCAGCGTAGGCCTCAGCCCACCAGCCATCCAAAATCGAGCAGTTCAGGCCGCCGTTCATCACCACTTTCATGCCACTGGTGCCGGATGCCTCGTACGGACGGCGCGGGTTGTTAAGCCAGACATCCACGCCCTGTACCAGCCGCCGCGCCATGGCCATGTCGTAGTCCTCTAAGAAGACAATGCGCCCCCGGACCTGCGAATCGTGGGAGAACTGGACAATATGGCGGATCAGCTCCTTGCCGCCATCATCGCGGGGGTGCGCCTTGCCCGCGAAGACAAACTGCACTGGTCGGTCGGCATGGTTGACCAAGCGCTTGACCCGCTCGACCTCGCGCAGCAGCAGATCGCCGCGCTTGTAGGTGGCAAAGCGCCGTGCAAAACCAATGGTCAGGACATGGGGATCGAGGATATTATCGGCCTCGTCCACTTCACGATCCGAGGCTTTTCGCAGCTCGGCCCGCTTGCGCTGGTAGGTACGAGCCCACTTGACCAGGATCTCACGGCGCTCTTGCTTGATACTCCAGAGTGCCTCATCGGGGAGCTCCAGCGGGTTGTTGTCGTGCGCCTCCAGCAGCTCGGCCATCTGGCGCGAGAGAAAGCTTGGGGTGTGGATGCCATTGGTCACGCTGCCGATGGGCACTTCATCGAGCGGGAACTCCTGCCAGACGGGGTGGGCCATCTCGCGGCTCACATGACCGTGGAGCTTACTCACGCCATTGATGTAGCGGGCATGTCGAAACGCAAGAACCGCCATATTGAACTTGCCCGGCTCCATCTGGGGCGCACGGCCTCGGTCAAGGAGCTCGTCAAACGAGATCCCAAGCTTGGTGGCAAACTCGCCAAAGTACTTCCAGATGAGCTCTCCAGGGAAGATATCAAAGCCCGCAGGGACGGGCGTATGGGTGGTGAAGAGATGGGCGGCGGCGGTGGCATTGGTCGCCTCCGAGAAGCTCAGGCCGGTTTTGTCACGGAGCTGGCGTGCCCGCTCCAGAGACAGAAATGCGGAGTGTCCCTCGTTCATGTGGCAGACCGTCGGCGTGATTCCGAGCTCGGCGAGGGCTTGGACACCGCCCACACCAAGGACAAGCTCTTGCTGAATGCGCGTCTCCTGGTCACCGCCGTAGAGGTTGCCCGCAATGTGCCGGTCCGCGTCGGCGTTCTCAGGAAGATTCGTGTCCAGAAGATAGAGCGGGATGCGCCCCACTTGCGCCTTCCAGATCGCGGCGTGGACGATGCGCCCGGGGAACTGCACCGCGATCTTTTTCTCCGTAGGCTCAATTGGGAGCGTGTAGAAATCGTTGGCGGGGTAGTGCTCGACTTGCCAGCCATCGATGTTCAGGCTCTGGCGGAAGTAGCCGTTCTGGTAGAGAAACCCAATGGCGACCAGCGGCAGGTTGATGTCCGAGGCGGCTTTGAGATGATCGCCGGCCAGTACCCCCAGACCCCCAGAGTAGATCGGCAGGCTCTCGGTGAGTCCAAACTCGGCGGAGAAGTACGCCACGGTTCCCAAGCCCTCCCAGCGCGGATCTGCGGGGGCATTTTTGTAGGTGCTGAAATCCTCCCAGACCGCATCGAGCTTCTCTAAAAACTCAGGGCTCTGGGAGAGCGCATCGTAGGTCGCTTGTGGCACCATCCCTAAGACCTTGGCGGGGTTGTGCTCACACTCTTTCCAGAGTGCCTCGCCTCCTAGAGTGACAAAGAGGGCGCGGGTATCGGGGTGCCAGGTCCAGCGCAGGTTGTAGGCAAGCTCTCGAAGTGGTGCGAGCCGCTCAGGAAGCCGAGGAGTGACGGTGTAGGTATGAAGAGTTCGGGGCACGAAAAAATCCTTTCGATGTATGAATCCAATCTAGAGTATCGGACACATCGTCGGGTCGGCCTTAGTATACCTGTAATAAATCGCTAAACTCATCAGCGGGCGGCTTGTGCCGCCCGCTGTTGCGTGGTTTTTAGTTATGCGCCCGCGGTTTTGGTGCGGCGGTAGTACTCAAGAAAGCTGATGAGCTTCTCGCTCTTCTCGTCCCAGAGGTGCATGTTGAGGGATTTGAAGCTCTCCAGAATCGTCAGCGGCTTCACGTTCTGCATCGCCGGAACCTCGTCGTAGCAGCGCTGGAGGTTGTAGTTGGGGATTCTGGGGCGCAGGTGGTGGATATGGTGCAGGCCGATATTGCCGGTGAACCACTGCATGAGCTTAGGGAGCTTGTAGTACGAGCTGCCCTGAAGCGCGGCCTCAATCGGGCTCCACTCGTCGTGCGGCTTCCAGTAGGTGCCCTCAAACTGGTGCTGGACATAGAACATCCACACGCCTAAAGTCGCTGCCGTGAGCATCACGGGAAGCTGGACGGAGAGGTAGTTTGTAAAGCCGCCCATCACAAAACTCATGACGGTTGCGACGACAGCTAGGCCGATATTGGTGTAGAGCGTGCTGAGCTTCTCACGGGCGCTGGTTCCCCGGTGCGGGAAGCGGTTGCCGATCAGGAACATGAAGCCAGGGCCAAAGGTGAACATGAAGATCGGGATGCGGTAGGCCTGGTAGAGAAATCGGTTGAGTGGTGTTGCGGCCTTAAACTCTTCGACGGTCATGGTCCAGACATCGCCCACGCCACGTCGGTCTTGATCGCCGGCAGTGGCGTGGTGGCGTGCATGGGGCCGTCGCCAGTCCTCAAACGAGGTAAAAACAAGAATGCCACACAGATAGCCAAAGAACTTATTGGCCTTCGCCGACGCAAAGAACGACTCGTGGCCGCAGTCGTGGAAGAAGATAAAGACGCGGATGAGTAGGCAGCCGGCAAGGATGGCAGTTGGGAAGACGCCGCCCCAGTAGCTCACTCCGTGCCTCAGCATCCAGGCCATGGCAAGCCAGAGACTGGCATAAGGGATAAGTGTGTTGAGCAGCTGACGCACCGCACGCGGGGTGCTTGGTTGCTCGTAGTCGGAGAGCTTACGGTACCAGTCAGGCAGGGGCTGACGACGTGTGGAGGAGGATGGCGACGAGGATGGCAGGGTGGGGGTGGGAGCTGACAAATTCTTTTCAACCTATCTTAATTCAAACTGGTTCCCATTATGCCCCTAAAAAGCAAAAATGCCATGAGACTAAAGTCCCATGGCAAATATATTTACGAGTGGACGGTACAGGGTTCGAACCTGTGACCTTCTCCGTGTCAAGGAGACGCGCTACCACTGCGCCAACCGTCCGTGCGAGATACACTCTATCGTGCGAACGGGGGTTCGTCAAGTTTAATTTGCCAAAACGCCAAGGCTAGTCTCCCGCGAGAAAGGCACCACGGGTGTAGTGAACGGCAAGCACTTGGTCTTGCTCCCCCAAAAAGACACTCACAATGTCAAAGCGCAGCCCAATGTCTTCATCAAGCAGGTGATGACGGGCAGCGTAGGTCTGGGCAAGCAGGGAGAGCTGACGGCGCTTGGTTACCGTGATATTTTCTGCGGGAGCGACGCGGCCTGGATGGCCACGGCGGGTCTTGACTTCGATGAAGGCTAGGGTCTCGCCATCCCAGGCAATAATATCCAGCTCCCCTTTAAGGCCCGACTTGGGGCCAAACTGGACATTCTTATCAATCAGCCGCAGCCCGCGCTGCTCTAGGTGGGCAATGGCTGCCTCTTCTCCCAGAGTTCCTATGGCGCGGGTGCTACTCATTCTAGGGCAATTTTAGCCCATATTGTCGTAGAAGCGCTCGTAGGCTAAAAAGTCGCTCCGCGACCGGACAGCTGGGATTAGATTTTTCGGCAGAGCGTCAAACCATCACCAATAGGAAGCATCGAGACCTGAACCCGTGGGTCGGCGTGAATTTTCAGATTGAGTGCCCGCAGAGCCACAGTGTCTGTGTCTTGTGCTTCGTCGTCAATGACTTTCCCGCTCCAGAGAGTGTTGTCAATGCCGATTAAGCCGCCTTGCTTGAGGAGCTTGAGTCCACGCTCGTAGTAGTGGTCGTAGTTGTGCTTGTCGGCATCAATAAAGAGAAAATCAAACGTCCCGGCTTGACCATCAGCGAGGAGGGCATCAAGAGTCTCAGTCGCTGGGGCGATGCGTAAATCAATCTTATGTGCTACGCCTGCCTGTGCCCAGAACGGCCTGCCGATCTTGGTGTAGTCATCCGAGACATCGCAGCAGATCAGCTTGCCGTCTTCAGGTAGTGCTTGTGCGGTGACAAGCGCGGAGTAGCCGGTGAAAGTCCCGACTTCAATGCACTTTTTTGCGCCGGTGAGCTTGATCAGCAGATCCATAAACTCACCCTGCTCGACACTGATCTGCATCCCAGAGTTGGGAAGGTCGTTGGTTGCCTCGCGCAGAGCGAGGCGCACGGCATCAGGGCGCGTCCCGACGGTGAGAAGATAGCTGTGTAGCGCTTCAGGGAGCGCAAAAGACGTTCTTGACATAAAATAAGGTTTCCCTATCGAAAAGGTTTTCTCCTGCGCTACGCCGAACCTCCCCCTATGTTTTCTCTCGACGCCGCGCAGAAAGCGCTCTTTGCTCAGTGTGATTCCTACGTTGCCCTCCAGCAAGCCGATGGCGCGATTCATAGAGCCGACTGGGGCCTTGACGATCCCGGAGCCACGTGTTCGCTGGTCGCCCTATGCCTCTACACAGGCTGTCACTTAGATGCCGCTGCTCACGCCTTAGACTATCTGGAAGCCTACCAGCGGCCCAGCGGCCTCACCGACCTGCGCGACTGCAACTTCGACTCCAGCCCTGATGCCGGATTTATCCTCCAGGCCATGTGCCCTGCCTTGTACCCTCTGGGTGCCAACCCTGTGGAGGCAGGATTGGCGGAGGGAGCACCGACCTCCCCCATGCTCGCCCCCTCCTCCCAGGGTTGGGAGGAGGGGGGTGGGGGGAGGAGGGTAGAAGCTTTCCTCCGCCGCATGGTCGCGGGGACACTGACGGGTGGCTTCCACACACCGAACCATCGCTGGGTGATGAGTGCAGGGCTGGCGCTCGCCGAGAAGTGCTTCCCGGATCTCTCCGAGCAAATTCGACCCGTGATCGAGAGCTATCTGGCGGAGGGCTTTGACCTAAACGCCGACAGCGCCTGGATCGAGCGCAGCGCCGGGGTCTACGATGCGATCTGTGCGAAGTCTCTGCTGATTCTCGCGGAGTGTGGCTACGAGCGTGAGACGTGTTTGGAGGCGGTACAGCGCAATCTCACGCTCAACTTGCAGCTCTTTCATGCCGACGGCACGATCGAGACGGGGCTCTCGCGGAGGCAGGATCACGGGACGCGTGCGGTGCCCTCGTCACTGATCGTTCCCTTGCTCTGGGCAGGGACGCTTGTAAACGAGCCGCGCTTTTTGCAGGCGGCGGCGTTTCTACAAGAAAAATCGTCGTGCGATGGCTACTCCCTGACGCAGTTTTTGCGTCAGTACGGCGAGCCGGGAGCCATTGAGCCAAGGCTGCCCGATGACTACACAGCACACTATCCCGTCTTGCAGGCCCATCGGATCCGGCGCGGGGAGCGGAGTGTCACCGCGTTTGGCGGCACGACCCGGCTGCTGCACCTTGTGAGTGGCCAGGCGGAGCTAGTGAGCGTCAAGATCAGCCAGGCGTACTTCGGGGTCGGGCGCTTTGTTGGGGATAGCATTGGCGAAGAAGACGGTGTGGTGGTGCTCCGCTCCGAGGGCAAGCTTTCGCCCTACCGTCCCGGCTACGAGCTGCCGCTGGGGCGTCCTGTACCTCCGGAAAAATACCAAGAGCTACGGGCCGAGCGTGCGCTACGCCGCGTCGCGGACTGCACCAGTGAGCTGGAGATAAAAGAGCTTGAGGACGGTAGTGGGATTTCCCTGCGCTACGTCACACGCGACGGCCTAGATCGCGTCCCAGCACAGCTTGCTTTGGACTTTGCGGTCGGTGGCGTGTGGGAGACCGACGATACGGCGCTTCAACCACAGGCTGGGCAGGTGATCTTTTTAAAAAGCGGCGTGGGGAGGATGCGCTATGGCCGCGATATGATCGAAGTCTCCCCGGGAGCCAGTGCCCATCAGATGTGGGCCATGCGCGACTCGGAACCCGCGCCGGGGCTGGTGCGAGTGCTCCTGACTTTTTTAACTCCTGTCGAAGCGTGTGTCACCCTGCGCACTACCAGTATTTAGCCGTTTAGGCCCGCCGCCGCAAGAGCTAATCACGCTGCCGGAACTTTCCGCCGCGCCGATCTGTAGAGTGTCTATGAAAGCCATTCTGCGAGTCGGTGCGGTGTTGTTGTTTTTAAGCGGCTGTCGGCCTGTGACAGACTCCTCTGCCTTGCCACCAACACCTGAGGGAATGGTGCTGGTTCCCGCTGGAGCTGCACTCGTGGGCAGCGATGACCCGGATAGCGACGAAGAACGTCAGCCCCTGCACTCCGTCTGGCTTTCTGGGTTTTTTATAGACCGGACTGAGGTTACCAACGCCGAGTTTGCGCATTTTCGACCGGCCCACGTGTTTGATCCTAGTCAGGCCAAGCTCCCTGCAACGGGCATCACCTACGACGAAGCCGAGGCCTATGCAAAGTGGGCTGGGAAGCGGCTCCCCACCGAGGATGAGTGGGAGAAGGCGGCCCGTGGTACTGATGGCCGTGTCTTTCCATGGGGCAACACTTGGGATAAGAGCAAAGTCGCGGCTCGGGCTCCTAAGCCGACCCAGAAGCTCGCCTGCGGGAAGCCCTCGCGCGTTCGGCCTGTTGGGTCTGTCCCTGTGGGGACAAGCCCCTATGGCTGCGTGGACATGGCGGGAAATGCCTGGGAGTGGGTACAGGGGCACCCCAACGGTAACACGGAGCAGCGCATGATCAAAGGCGGCGCGGTGGGCTACAGCGAGCGTGGCTGCCGCACCTATGAGCGGGGAATCGAGGGCGCAAAAGCCACCTGAGACGACACCGGATTTCGCTGCGCGAGATCGTTGTAGTACAATGGAGGCATGTTAAAACTTCGCCTTCCTGTTTTAGCCGCGCTCTGTGCCTGTGCGGTATCTTTTGTTTTTGCCCAAGATGAGAAACCCAAGTCTGATCCTGCTAAACCACAGGCGAGTGTGGCTTCCAAGACCGCTAAGTTTGACACGGTCAAGCGGGGGGATGGCTCCGTGAAAACCGCACTCAAAGCGACCGATCTGGCGGGGGCGAAGAAGCTGGTCGGCAAAGACGGCGCGTTTGAGGGAGTGGTCGTAAAAGTTTTCTCGCCCCGTAGCAATGGCCTGGTCATTCTGAACTTCGACAAGAACTATCGTAATGCTCTGACGGCGGTGCTCCGGGTGAAGAACTACGCGAGCTTCCCGGACATGCAGACCCTCAAGGGCAAGCACGTGCTGATCACCGGTACGTTTGTGGACTATAAAGGTAGCACTGAGATTCAGCTCACCAAGTCCGAGCAAGTCAAGCTGATTATTGAGTAGCTGGCTCCAGCTCCCAGCCAGTGGTATAGGTTGCCTGGTCAGGCAGAGAGAGCACAAGCTTTCCAATGAGCTTCTTGCTGTTCCCCCCTGAAAAAGGGAAGCCAACTAAGCCTGCATCGCCTGGCGAGCCCAAGATGTGGGGGAAGTGCTCGGTCTTTGAGAGCGAAAAGAGATGGGTGCTAATAAAAGGCTGGTAGATCAGCAGGCGTTTCTCGCCGAAAGAGGCTCCCGAGTACTTTAACAAGAACCCCTCCTGACCAAGGAAAAACTGGAGATTGGCAGGATTCGTCCGTTCGTAGCGGCGCTCTCCCTCGCCATCGATCCCCGTAACCAGGCTGCAGGGGCCGCTCCACACCTGCCGTCCGCTGCTAGTGTCGAAGTAGCGCTTAGTGGTGGTGAAGCTCACAGTGCTCGTCTGTGAGCGTGTGCCAAGGTAGAGTGCCACGGCTCGTCCACGCCACGCAGGAACCATAGCGTAGCCCGACGACTTGAGCCAGGCTTTGGTTTCTGCGTCGTAGCGAGCCTGCTCCTGGTTAAAAGTCTGTTGCTGCGCCTCATAGCGTTTCAGCTCAGGGTTGTTTTGGAGCTGCTCTGTTAGGGCTATCAGCTCTTTATACTCCGGGTTGTTCAGCAGTAGCTTGATCTCTGCTAGTGAGGGATTGCCTGTGGGCATGAGTTTTTCGGAGAGGAATTGGATCCGCTCGGCGAGCTTCGGATTGGGTGTCAGAGCGGCTTTTTGCTTCTCATCCAGTAGGGGACGGCGCAGGCGTGGGTCGCGGCAAGGCGGGGCACTGCGAGGTGCCAGAGGGAGCCGTGCAAGAAACGTCTCCGCCTCTTTCCATAAAGCACTATTGGAAAGATTTTGCATGCCTCTATGGTACCATCCCACGGCGTATAATAGAGACCATGACCTCGCTCACCCGCTCCGCGCTCTTGCTTATCGGGGCGCTGACACTTTTCCGGCTTTTCTATGGTGCACAGCTTGGCCTCGCCTGGGATGAAGCGTATTATTGGCAGTGGAGCCGCCATTTAGATCTCTCCTACTACGATCAGGGGCCGGGGATTGCGTACTGTATCAAACTTGGGACGCTGATTGCGGGCCATACGCACCTGGGAATTCGCCTCGTGCCGATTGTCTTTGCGGCGCTCGGCTCGTGGCTGACTTTCTTAACGACACGGCGCTGGCTGGGGGAGTCGGTGGCGTGGTGGATGCTCTTGCTGATGAGCCTTGCGCCGCTCTACGCCGCTGGGAGCCTGCTGGCCACCTACGACAGCCCGCTGGTGTTCTGCTGGGCGCTGGCAAGCTGGCTGCTGACCAAGACGCTGCAAGAGAACAAGCCTATTCTTTGGTACGCGGTTGGTGCCGTTGTTGGCCTGGGAGTCGTCTCCAAGCTGACCATGCTGACTTTCGCGCCGGGCGTTCTACTGCTCCTTGCCCTCGTGCCTGGCTACCGCAAGTGGTTCAAGACGCCGCATCCGTATCTGGCCTTTGGAATTGCGGTGCTGGGCTTGTTGCCCTACGCGCTTTGGGACAGACAGCATGAGCAGATGTTCTCCCTGCACATCAAGACCCTCTCGCAGCGCCACACCGATGCCGCCTTTGGCCGCTGGTTCGGGGACTTTCTGGTGGGCCAGGCACTTTTTGTTGGCCCACTTGCCTGGTGTCTGACACTCTGGGCTCTGGTTAAGAGTAAGCAGCTCCTCCGCGATGATGCCCCCCGCGCCTTCGCACTCGCCTTCACGCTCCCGCTGCTGGCGATCTGTGTCTACACCTCGCTGCGGTCAAAACTCGAGATCAACTGGCCGACCACGATGCACCTCACCAGTCTCTTGCCTGTCGCCGTGCTCTTTGACCGGCTCTGGCGTGAGGGCAAACGCGCCCTCCCCCTAGCGAGCATCGCGCTGAATCTTTTTCTCATCACGCTCGCCTTCTTCCCCGGCCTGCCGGGCATGCTGGGCCTGACCCTTCCGGCGACCCCCTTCATCAAGCTCAATGAGACCTACGGCTGGCCAGAGCTGATGGCAAAAACGGCGGTGGCAGGAGAAAAACTCAAGGCCGAGGGCAGGGAAGTGGCCTACGGCAGTGTGACCTACCGGGTCAACTCCGTGATGGCGTTCTATCTGCCCGGTCAGCCACAGACCAATGGTCTCTACTTCAAGGTGCGCTGGGATAACTACCGGCTCTGGACCGATGAGAAAGCCCTGATCGGTAAGAGTATCGTCTTGGTCAACGATGTGGAAGACGAAAAAGGCAGCCTCGAAATTGCCAAGAAGTACTTTGCCTCCGTCGAGCCGCTCCCCCCGATTCTCCTCACCCGCCCCGGCTACGACAAGCCCGTCAAGCGCTGGTATATCACGCTGTGTCGAGACTTCAAGGGCTACGATCCCAAGGAACATCGGGATGGGTATTGAAAACTATCGTTTGAGTACTGTAAAATCGCGATATGAAAAAAGCAACCCCTCCCCTTGTCACTCGGGAGAGCTGGATGGCACAAGTCGCTGCGCTTCGGGTTCGGGAAAAGGCCCACACCCGCGAAGGCGATGCCATCGCCGCTGCACGTCGCCGCTTGCCGATGGTGGAGGTGGATTCCGCGACGCTGGTCATCGGGAAAAATGGTCCTATCTCGCTGCTTGATACGTTTGAGGGGCGTACCCAGTTATTCGCGTCGTACCACATGTGGCACTTGGGCAAGCCCGCTGCCAAGCAGTGTGAGGGCTGCACGTTCAACTCCGGCCAGATGCGTGAGCTATCGTATCTGCATGCACGCGATGTCACCTACGCCGTCTTTTGCGAGGGGCCGTTTGAGCCGAGCGACCGCTACCGGGAGTTCATGGGCTGGGAGCTGCCGTGGTACTCCGTACCTGAGGCATCTGAAGAGATTTTAATTGCCGGGCGTCACTTTGGGATGAAAGTGTGCTATCTGCGTGAGGGTGATCGTGTGTTTGAGACCTACTGGACGACAGCGCGTGGGTGCGAGGTGATGAATGGCAGCTTTGGAATCCTCGACATGACGGTCTACGGCAGGCAGGAGCACTGGGAGGACTCGCCCGAGGGCTGGCCGGTACTCTACGGCCCCAAAAGCAACTCCTATCGGCTTATGGAAGATGGGAGCGCTCCACCCTCGGGTAAAGAAGGCCGCCCGACCCCGCAGTGGGCACGCCTTGCCGCCGGTCACCGCGATGATCTTGTTAGCACCATAGAAGCACCGCTTGATGAGCACTGCTGTCACGGAGACTAATAACCATTGGTGCTATTTCAAATCGGCACCCAAGCCGTACTGATGCTCTTTTTGTCGCCACCAAATAATGCTGTGGCCATATCCGTCACCAAATTCCAGGTAGCACAGGCAAAGGCAAGATGACTCTCAATACCGGGCCAGCCACGCTCTGTGATCGATTTCATCCCAAAAATCCGAACCCAACCGGAAAAGAGCGTCTCGACAATCATTCGATAGTTTCGCTGGCCACGTTGACAGACGATCAGATTCT
>NZ_CBAYMC010000006.1:0-37699 GCF_964826245.1 Armatimonas sp.
CTCTTTCTCTTCTTCTAAAGCGGACGAGAAGCTAGGCGACTCTACGGACGGCTTACCCTCGGCGGAACCCAACACCGAAAAGGAGAAACCGAGAGGGAAAAGCGGTAAAGACTGAGGATGGCGATGGTACTAAAAATGGGGGCAGCTCACAAGTAAATCGTGACTGGCTTTTTGCCCAATCCTCTGCGGTCATCCCTGAGCCCGCAATCTTATCATTCTGTGGAGTTGGTCTTTTAATACTTTGGCGCCGTAGTAAGGCTTGACGCGATCCTTTGGGCACGATATACTCCTCTCGTTTGGCCCGTTGGTCTAGCGGTTAGGACGCCTCCCTTTCACGGAGGAAACCAGGGGTTCGATCCCCCTACGGGCTACTTTTCTTTTCTGTTGCAAAGACGCAACTTTAGCACCGTCCCTTCGCCTGCGATACAGTAAGTACGTATGACCAATAAGCTTCAAGCAAATGTGACCGATGAGAGCGCAATTCTGGTGGCGCTGGAGACCGATGAGAGCCTCGATAGCATTGAGGTTCGTCTGGACGAGTTAACCGAACTTGCGAGCACTGCGGATATTGAGGTTCTAGATCGTTTCAGCCAGCGAAAGCATAAGGCTGACTCCGCGTTTCTGATTGGGCATGGAAAAGCCGATGAGCTCTACACCCTGGTGGCGGAGCTGGAGCCGACGGTGGTGATCTTTGACAACGAGCTCTCCCCTACTCAGCAGCGCAACTTAGAGATCACACTTAAGACGCGGGTGATGGATCGGACGCAGCTGATCTTGGATATTTTTGCCCAGCGCGCACGGACGCGTGAGGGGAAGCTTCAAGTGCAGCTTGCGCAGCTTACCTACTCTCTACCGCGTGTGGGGCTTCTCTACACCAAGTTCGAGCGCCAGCAGGGCGGTATCGGGGTGCGCGGTGGTGGAGGGGAGAGTAAAGTCGCGCTAGACAAGCGTAAGATCCGCGAGGACATCGCTGAGCTAACTCGCGAGCTGGAAGAAGTCAAGAAGACCCGTCGGCAGCAGCGTAGTGCTCGTCGCAAGCTGCCATTCCCCTCAGCAGCTCTGGTTGGGTACACCTCGGCAGGCAAGTCCACCCTCCTGAACTTGCTCTCGGGCTCTGAGGTGCTGGCCGACCGGATGCTCTTCTCGACCCTGGACCCTACCACACGCCGTGTGACCCTTCCCGATGGCCGTGGGATCCTACTCACCGATACCGTAGGCTTTATCCGCAGCCTGCCCCATGATCTCGTCGCCGCGTTTCGTGCCACACTCGAAGAGACCATCGAGGCGGATTTTCTGATCCATGTGGTGGATATTAGCAGCCCGGAGGCGGATCGTCACCGAGACACTGTTCTAGAGACTCTGGAGGCCCTGGGAGCCCACGATAAGCTAATCCTGACGGTCTTCAATAAGAGTGATCTGGTGGAAAATATTGAGGAACTTCAAGAGCTGGTGGCGAAGACCCCGAACTCTTGCTACATCTCGGCGGCGAAGGCTGAGGGACTCAACCAGCTCATGGAGCGGGTATCGGAGACGATTAAAAACCTAGTGGACACCATGCTAGTGGCAATCCCCTACAGCCGCTCAGAGCTGGTGGCGCAGTGTCATGAGTTCGGCGTGGTGCACTCCGTGGACTATGGTCCTGAACATATCCTCGTTCGCGCCGATGTCGCACGCTCTCTAGCGGGTAAGCTCGAAGAGTTCCAGATTGTGTAAGTCCTGACCACCGAGCCCCTTCAGAGCTTTCTGGAGGGGCTAAGTTATTTTTAGGGGTACGGTACACTGGTGCATGTTTTCCCAGACTGCCGAGTACGCGCTTCGAGCGGTGGCCTACCTTGCCCAAGAGGGAGAGCCGCGCACCGTAGCACAGATCGCGGCGGCAACCAAAGTTCCCCCCAGCTATCTTTCTAAAGTGATGCAGAGCCTAGCACGTGCCGAGCTGGTGGTCTCACAGCGCGGCCTGCATGGAGGATTCCGCCTTGCCCGTCCCACAGATCAGCTCTGCGTCTACGACATCGTGCAGGCGGTGGATCCGATCCAGCGCATTACCAAGTGTCCACTAGACCTGCCACAACACTCCAAAAATCTGTGTAAGCTCCACCAGCGCATGGACGATACCCTGGCACAGGTGGAGCTGGTTTTCCGTCAGACGACGTTTGCGGAAGTTCTGGAAGCTCCGATCTTTGGCGGCGATGAGCCTACTTCGGATCGTAGTTTTTAGAACCGTCGGTGGGGAGTGGCACGATCCAGATCTGGCGGAACTCGGTGGGGTTGTGGTGATCCTGCAAGAAAATCGGGCCAGGTTTATCTACCGGGCGATCACCGCGAATTCCGGTGGGGCCTTGAATCTCGGTGTTGTTCTGCACGAGAATTCCGTTTTGCATTACCGTGACGCGGGCCTTTTCGGTTATTTTACCGTCCACAAAACGCGGCGCACGGAAGATAATGTCGTAGGTCTGCCAGGAGAGCGGGGGCTTGCAGGCATTGACCAGCGGCGCGGCTTGGTTGTAGACCGCGCCACAGTCGCCCGTTCCGGGAATCTTCAGCCCGGAGGAGTCCAGCACCTGAATCTCGTACCAGCTCTGCAAGCCTACGCCTGAGTTGCCCCGGCCTTGGCCTTTTTCATTGGGGACGTAGGGGACTTTAAACTCGACATGGAGCATGAAGTCTGTGAACTCCTGCTTGCTGACGATATTGCCCTTCTGGGAGACCATCGCGCCCTTGACCACGCCCCAGTCCGCATCGGCTGTGGAGCCAAACTTGCGCCAGTTGGCCGCCATTTCCTCAGGCTTGCCGGAGAAAAGCACAATGGCTCCGGGGGGAGGGGGGACGGGCTTTGGCTGCTTTGCTTTGTTATCGGGCATCAGATACGGCGACTGCGAGAGTGCCGCCAGTGTGAGAAGAGAGAGTACGTTCATCGTGGCTCTATTTTACCTGGGATTTCGTTTTTAGGGGCGTGCAGGGGGACGGCCCTCGCCGCGCAGGCAGCAGTTTTCCCGGCAGACATCGGGGTTGGGGCCGCGTGTGCCGACCGTGAGCCGGATCGGAGAGTCGCTCTGCCGCTCATTCACAAGCTCATGGATCATCTGGATGAGCTTGGGGTGCGTCCCCGCCGTCGCCGCCCGCACAAAGGAAATCCCAAGCTCCTCTGCCAGGTGCTTGGCCTCGTGGTCGAGGTCGTAGAGAACTTCCATGTGATCGGAGACAAATCCAAGTGGTACCACCGCGACGCCGGGAGCATTGAGGCCGTGCAGGTAGTCGAGGATATCGGGCTCCAGCCAGGGCACTTGAGGCGGGCCACTGCGGCTCTGGTAGGCCAAGTCGAAGTTCTCCACGCCGCAGGCCTCTGCGATCAGCCCGGCGGCTTCGGTTAGCTGCGCCTCGTAGTCACAGCCACGGGCCATGCCGATGGGGATGCTATGGGCGGTGAAGACCACGCGGGAGCCATGGGGAAGCTGGGAGAGCGCCTCGTTGACGCGCTCGGCCATCACTTCGATAAAGAGGGGATGGTTGTAGAAGACGCGGATCTTGCCAAACTCGGGCGCACCATCGCCCACAGCCTCGCGTGCCTTGGCGATGTCCTCGCGGTACTGGCGGCAGCCGGAGTACGAGCTAAACGCCGAGGTCACAAAGGCGAGCGCGTTTTTGATGCCATCGGCCTTCATCTGCGCCACGGTGTCGGTGACAAACGGGTGCCAGTTGCGGTTGCCAAAGTAGATCGGCAGGGGGAAATCGCTGGCTTTAAGGGCTGCAATCAGCGCTCGGTTCTGGGCGTTGATCGGGCTGATGCCCCCAAAGTGCTGGTAGTGCTCCGCGACTTCCGCGAGGCGCTCGGCGGGGATATTGCGCCCCGCCGTGACGTTTTGCAGAAACGGAATGACATCGTCGGGGCCTTCCGGGCCACCAAAAGACAAAACTAAAAGTGCGTCGTAGTTGCTCATGAGATTTTCGTGCCGACCCACACCATGCCGTTTTCGATCTTGGTTTGGAACGTCTCGACGGGCTTTTTCACCACACCGTCAATTGCCGCTCCGGTCTTCAGATCGAACTTGCCGTAGTGCCAGGGACAGACAACCGAACACTCGTCGCTGTCAATAGTTCCCTCGCAGAGCGGGCCGCGGGCATGGCTGCATCTATTGTTGATGGCAAAGATCTCACCCTTGATGTTAAAGACCCCGACCATCTTGCCTTCGAGAAACACCGAGCGCGTCTTTCCAGGCTCTAGCTCCGCAAGCGCACAGACCTCGACCCAGCTCTCGCGGGCCTCTCCGGCGGCAAGGGCTTCGGCGATGGGCGGGCCACCCAGAGCGTCTAAGGCTTCGTCGAGGCGTAAGTTCACGCAGGTAAAGAGTGGCGTGTCTTGGAGCGTGTAGCGGCTGGACTCAGTCTCGCGCAGCTCCTGCACTAAGTCTAAGAAGTCGGCGGGCTCGTCGGTCTCGAAGGCCAAGATAAACTCGTAGTCGTCGATGCCGAAGCTGTAGGTGGTGTTGAGGCGGATCGAGGGGAATTTTTTCCCCACTTCGATGTGCTCGTCCATGACGCCTTGGCGGGCGTGCTTGGAGAGTAGATACCAGGGGCGGGTCTTGATAAACGGGTAGACAAAGACATACTTCGCCTCCGAGGGGTCAATCACCAGCCGCTCTTCTTCCTCACTTCCATCGTCGCCGCCCACGCGAATCTCATAGACCGAGCGCTTGGTCTGCGAGAAGTAGCTGTAGACGATCTGGAGGTAGCTGCCCATTTTTGTGCGCAGGATCGCGGTGGCTAGCTCCTGGAAGACCAGCGGACTCTCGGCGATCTGCCAGAGGAGCAGCTCGCAGTCCGCGCGGGTGCCGACCGTGCTGTAGGGCCGCAGGAGCATGCGCCGGTTGAAGTTCTGAATGACGCTCGAAAGCTCGCGCTTCTGCGCCGCTTGTTCGTCGTCACTTAAGCGCCGCCAAGTGGGATCGAGCTTGTAGAAGGCAAAGCGGACGTACTGGCGGCGGCTGAGCTGCCGTCCGGCGGGCGGAGCGGCGGGGGTATCGGTGGTGCGTGGTCTCATAGCTCACTCATACTTTCTTGAATCGCATCCAGCGTGCTCTGGACAATGGTTTCGGTGTGCGCGGCGCTGACAAAGCCTGCCTCGAAGGCGCTGGGAGCCAGGTAGACACCGCGCTCCAGCATCTTATGGAAGAACGAGGCGAAGCGCGGGGCATCGACATACTGCTTTGCGGTGGCGTAGTCGGTCACTTTGGTCCCCTCTTCTTTCAGGAAGTAGAACCCAAACATGGTGCCGACGGTTCCCGCTTGAATCGGCAGACGGGCTGACGCAGCGGCGGCACGAATGCCCTCGGTGAGCTGTGTCGTACGGGCGACAATTCCCTCGAAGACGCCAGGGTTTTGTAGCTCGGTGAGCGTCGCCAGGCCCGCCGCCATCGCCAGCGGGTTGCCTGAGAGCGTCCCTGCCTGGTACATCGTCCCGGCGGGCGCGACGTGCTGCATGATCGTCTTCTTGCCCGCATACGCCCCAACCGGAAGCCCACCGCCGATGACTTTTCCGAGGCAGGTGATATCGGGATCGATGCCCCAGCGTGCCTGTGCTCCGCCGGGTGCGACCCGAAAGCCCGTCATCACTTCATCGAGGATAAACAGCGCCCCGTGCGCACGACAGAGCGCTTGGAGCCCCAGCAAGTAGCCGTCGGCAGGGGGCACGAAGCCCATGTTGGCCGCAATCGGCTCGACAATCACCGCGGCGATCTCGGAGCCCAGCTCTGTGAAGAGCGCTTTGGCACCGTCTAAGTCGTTGTAGGAAAGCGTGAGGGTGCTTGCGGCAGTGGCCTTGGGGACGCCAGGGGAGTCGGGCAGACCCAGTGTGGCAACGCCGCTGCCCGCCTGCACCAGAAGCATATCGGCGTGGCCATGGTAGCAGCCGGAGAACTTGACAATCTTCTCGCGCCCCGTGACCGCGCGGGCGAGGCGCAGGGCGCTCATGCACGCCTCAGTGCCGCTGTTGACAAAGCGAATCTGCTCGATGCTTGGCACCATCGCGATGACCTGCTCCGCGAGCTGGTTTTCAAGCGCCGTGGGTGCCCCATAGCTTGTGCCCTTGGCCGCCGTCTCCGCGATGGCCTGCAAGACAACTTCGGGCGCATGGCCCAGCACGAGCGGCCCCCACGACAGAACATAGTCGGTGTAGCGGTTGCCATCGGCGTCCCAGATATATGGCCCGGAGCCGCGCTCAATAAACCTAGGCGTACCACCGACCCCACGAAAGGCACGGACGGGGCTATTGACACCGCCGGGAATAAGCTCCTGCGCACGGGCAAAGAGTCGCTCTGATTCTTGTGTGTTCATCGGTATTAGGATACCCGCTTTGTCCCGCCCCCCTAACCCCCGTGCAACGGGGGGACAAAGAGGGATTTTCCTTTTATTCCCCCCGCTGGGCGGGGGTTAGGGGGGAGAAAGCCGCTCGACCGTTTCTTCCGCTTGATGAATACAGTCGGGGATGCCGACGCCACGGTAGGCGCAGCCGGTGAGGTGCAGGCCGGGGGGAAGAGATTTCTCTAGGACATCGATTCGATCTAGGTGCCCCGCATCGTACTGAGGGTTGGCGTTGTGCCAGCGGAAGATGCGGTGAAAGAGCGGCTCTGCGGTGATCCCCAGAATATCCAAGAGCTGCTCTTTTGCCATCGCCAGAATCTCTGCGTCGGTTTTCTCCAGCGTCTCGGGCGTGCGGGAGCCACCGAAGAAGACACGGACAAGCGCGTGGCCGTCGGGGGCGCGCGAGGGGAACTTGATCGAGGAGATCGTCAAGGCATTGATGGGGCGCTTCTCCCGTAGCGGGATCACCATGCCAAAGCCATTTAAGGGGCGCTGGATGTCCGCGGAGCGAAAGCCCAGTGAGAGCGTCCCCGTGCTCACGGCTCGGATCAGCTCCAGCTGCTCCGCGACTCGTGGCGCAAGAGGCTGGATAAGCTTGGCGGCAACCGAGGCGGGCGTGGTGATAATGATCTGGGGAGTGGTAAGAAGTGTACCGTCACTCAACGCAAGCTGGTAGCTACCTGAGGGCAAGGAAATGAGACTCATTACGGAGGTGTTAAGCCGCTTCTCGCCGGTGAGCTGTCCAACAAGCGCGTCTACCAGCTCTTGTGTGCCGCTGGGAAATGACTGGAACATCGCAGGGCGCTTGCCGTTTGGATTGGCCTGTGCCTGTTTTGCCTTCTGCGCGAGCGTCCCTCGGATCAGGCTCCCGAACTCGGTCTCTAGCTCGCGGTAGCGCGGAAACGTGGCGAGCAGGCTCTGGCGCTCGGACTCGCCGCTGTAGATTCCCGAGAGTAGCGGCTCCCCGAGGCGCTCTAGGGCTTCTTGGCCGAAACGGCGGCGTACAAAGCTGCCGATGGTCTCGTCGGTAGAGTCCGTTCGTGGGGGAATCAGCCAGTCGAGGCCCATGCGGAGCTTGCCGGAAAGCGAGAGGAGGGGGCTCTTGAGAAAGGGCCAGAGCTTGGTGGGGACGATCAGCTGCATGCCCTCCGGGAGTGCGACGGGCTGGCCATTGTGGAGAACATAGATCGTGCGGAGTTTGTCGTTGGTGCCCAGAAGCCGCTCCCCCAGACCTAGCTCGCGCGCGAGCTGCGCCGCCCAAGGCTTGGTCGCCAGAAACGAGTCCGCCCCGCCCTCGACTACAAAGCCGTCGATTTTCTCCGTCTGGAGCTTTCCCCCCCAGCGCTCCGATGCCTCTAAGAGCACATACTCCAGGCCGCGCTTCTGAGCAAACCACGCCGCGCTGAGCCCGGAGATGCCGCCTCCGATAATGGCGATCATGGCTTGGTCTGCGTGTACTCGTGGACAAAATCAATGAGGCGGCGCACGGTGTCTACGGGGGTCTCGGGCAGAATCCCATGTCCTAGGTTGAAGATATGGCCAGGCTTTGCTTTCACGCTATCCAGGATCTTTTCCACCTGCGGCTGGAGCGCGTCCCAGCCCGCAAAGAGCGCCACGGGGTCTAAGTTCCCCTGCACTGCCACGCCGTCACCCAGCTCGTCCCACGCTGCTGCCAGATTTGTGCGCCAGTCCACCCCGATCACATCGCCGCCCGCTTTTTGGATTAGAGGAAGCATCCCGCTGGTGCCAGTGCCAAAGTGAATCAGGGGAACCCCTGCCTTACTTGCAATCTCCAGCGCTTTTTTACTGTAGGGAAGGACGAACTTCTCGTAGTCCGCTGGGCTAAGCTCACCGACCCAGCTATCGAAGAGCTGGAGCGCTTGTGCGCCCGCCTCGGCCTGCGCCAGAAGATACTCACCGGCCAGAGTCGCCAGCTTGTTCATGAGCGAGTGCCAGGCCACGGGCTCGTTCCACATCAGCTTCTTGACCTCAATGCGGTTCTTACTTGCGCCGCCCTCAACCGCGTAGCTGGCTAGGGTAAACGGAGCGCCGCTAAAGCCGATCAAGGGAATCCCTCGTGGCTCTAGCTCTTTTCGCACGAGCTTGATGGCCTCCAGCGTGAAGCTTAGAGTCTCGCGCGGCTCTGGCAAGACAAGCTGCCCGATTGCCTTGGCGGTGCGCACGGGGTTGTGGATAATGGGCCCCTCGCCCTTGAGAAACTCTAGCTTCAGGCCCATGCCTTCTAGTGGGGGGAGAATATCGGCAAAGATAATCGCCGCATCTAGGTTGAACGCATGGATCGGCTGCATCGTCACCTCGCACGCCAGCGCGGGGTCTTTGATCAGCTCTAAGATACTGTACTTGGTGCGTAGCTCACGGTACTCGGGCATGTAGCGCCCCGCCTGGCGCATCAGCCAGACCGGAGTGGCGTCCACAGGCTCGCGGCGGCAAGCGCGTAAAAATCGGCTATTTTGCATGGTAAAAATCGTTGAGGTCTTTTAGGTTTTCTAGGCGAGGAGGAGTCCAGGGGTCTCCAGGAGCTCTTTAAGCCGTGCGAGAAACGCGGCGGCAGGGGCACCGTCGAGGGCGCGGTGGTCAAAGCTAAGGGAGAGACCCATCATAGGGCGCACGGCGGGCTGGCCATTTACCGCCACAATGGTATCGGTGATCGCACAGATACCCAGAATCGCGACTTGCGGTGGGGGAATGATCGGGTTGAACGACTGCACGCCGTAGTTGCCGAGATTGGTGATCGTAAACGTCCCACCCGTCACTTCGTCGCTGGCTAGCTTCATGGTGCGTGCTCGTGCCGCAAGATCTACCCGATCTTTGGCAAGCTGGGTCAGGCCCTTGCTCTGGACATCTTTAATCACCGGGACAATCAGCCCATCGTCGCCTAGCGAGACGGCCATTCCCACATGCGCGGCCTCAAAGAGCGTGATCGTGTCGCCGCTGATATGGGCATTGACCATTGGGTGTTCTTTAAGCGCGTGGCCACATGCTTTAATGATGAGATCGGTGGGGGAGATACGGACATTGTCGGACTTCTCGATGGCGGGCAGGAGCTGCTTGCGGAGCTTGTTGGCCTCGGTCATGTCCACGGACAGATTGAGTGTTACGTGAGGCTTCTCCCGCACGGACTTGCTGAGGTTGTCCGCCACCCGCTTGCGAAGTCCCGCAAGGGGGAGAACCCTCCTCCCCCCGACCCCCTCCTCCCAACCCTGGGAGGAGGGGCTGGGGGAGGAGGGCTTTGCCGCACGCACATCGTCGGCGGTGATGCGCCCGCCCGTGCCACTACCTGCGACCTCGGTCAGATTGACACCCTCGCCGGTTGCGATTGCCTGTGCCAGCGGCGAGATGCGCATCGCGGGGGCCTCTAGGAGCGCTTGGGCTTGCATAGCGGCGTGCGCAGCCTCAATGTCGCGCTCGATAATGCGACCGCCAGGCCCGGTGCCCTTTCCCGCGAGGTCTTTGACACTCACGCCAAGCTCATCGGCAATGCGGCGGGCACGCGGCGAGGCATCAATCGCACCCGTTATTGGCTCCCCCCACCCAGAGGGTACCCGGCGGGGGCTGGGGGGGAGGGGGGCGGGGGCGGATACGGGAGGCGTTGGGGCCGCCGCAACAACGGCAGGAGTGAGGGCAGCGACAGGAGCTGTGGCAGCTTCAACAGGAGCTGTGGCAGCTTCCGTCGGTACGGTGACGCTCTCACCAGGCTCCCCGACAAGCACGAGTGGGGTCTCCACCTTGACGTAGCTATCCACGGGGGAGAGAATGCTCAGAATCGTGCCCGTCTCCGTGCTGGCGAACTCCATGTTGGTCTTGTCCGTCTCTAGCTCACCTAGCGCCTCGCCAATCGTGACCGTGTCACCGACTTTCTTGAACCACTGAACGATCCGAACTTCCTCCACCGACTGCCCCAGCACGGGCACCTTCACTGTCCTCGCCATTCGTCCTTAATTCCTTCCAAAAACTTCGCGTCGCGCTTCCCGGTCCGCATCGCGCTTGGCGATATCTTCGCGCTTGTCGTAGAGCTTCTTACCGCGCCCTAGCCCCAGCTCGATCTTGGCAAAGCCGCGCTCAAAGATAATCGCGAGGGGGATCAGTGCCAGGCCCTTTTGTTGGGTCAGTCCCAGCAGATGGTCAATCTCTTTGCGCTTGAGCAGGAGCTTGCGGGTGCGCGTGGGCTCGACATTGTCGCCATGGCCCTGCGTAAAGTGGGCGATATGCAGGTTGTGGAGCCACAGCTCGTTCTTCTCGATACGTGCGTAGCCATCGGTGAGGTTGGCTTTTCCCGCTCGCAGTGACTTTACCTCGGTGCCAACCAGCACCATCCCCGCGACATAGACTTCTTCGATGAAGTACTCATGGCGGGCGCGGCGGTTCACGGCGACGGTGCGTTTTTGACCGCTTTTCTCTTCTTTTTTACTGGTGGACATGAGGCCCTATTATACCGCGTCGGTTTAGCGTGGGATGGGTTTTCCGTCACGTAGCGCGGGGAGCCAGTCTTGCCAGCAGCGTTTTTCATAGGCGGCTTGGGAGCCATTTTCGTTCTGGTGACCGGCGATAGGCAGCAAAACCACTTCTTTGGGGCTCTTGATCTGGTTGGCAGCGGCGAGAATCCCCTCGGGCGGGCAGGTCTCGTCAATCAGGCCACAGCCGATCAGCACGGGGCACTTGATTTTAGGCGTAAAGTTGGCGACATCAAAGTAGCGGCTGGCTTCACGGACTTTTTTGGCGTCCTTGCCCTGCGCATTGAAGACCCACATTGGCCAGCCGGGTGCGCGGCCCACATCGGGGCCAAGCATATCGCAGCCTGCAGGAACGGAGGCGAGGGCTGCTGTGATTTTCGGGTGCAGTCCCGCCGTCATCAGCGACTGGAGCCCACCCTGGCTCCCGCCCATCACCACGAGAGTCTTGCCGTCCCAGTCCGGGTGCTCCGTCAGGTACTGTGCGGCGCGGTAGCAGGAGAGATACATCCGCAAGAAATAGCTCGTCTCTGGGCTGTCGTTGCCGATGGCGGGATAGTTATTCAGCGGCCCCTTGCTCTGTTCTTCGTAGAAAGCGGGGGGCTGGTCAAAGGGAAGATCGTGTGCCTCGATATTGAGCGTGAGCCAGCCATCAGCGGCGCGATCCGTGACCCAGTTTCGCGGCAGGCCATAGACACCGGCCCACTGGACGATGAGGAGGGCGGGGAGCGTTGTCTTTCCTGCGGGCTGGGCCGTGTGCCCCTGAATCTTCGTCCCCCGAATGTTGTTCATGGTGAGCTTGGAGTACACCACGCCCGGCTTACCTGAGAGCCCACGCTCTAGCCGTGGGTTCGCAGGGACGGAGCCTAGCTCTTTGATTTTTGCCGCCCAGAACGCATCAAAATTCTGGGGACGTGGGGCCGAGAGTCCAATCTTCTCGGGAGCCGCCACTGCGCCGCCTCGGCTACGCGAGCCTTGCAGAACAAGAAGCAGTGCGCCTGGTTTTTCAAAGCGCGCCTCAACCGTGCCGGTGCCTTGGGCCAGGGCTAAGCTTCCCTTGCTCTGCTCCGTGAGGCCACCGCGCTTGACAACATAGTCTATTTTTTCGGGAGCCGGGCCCTCACCTGCCCATTGGACACTCCAGCGAACCGTCTCGCCCACTCGGTAGACACCATCGACATGATCCGCGGTGATCCTAAAACGCGCTGCTTGCTGCATCCCAAACCTCTCTCAAAAAAGCAAAAGCCCTCTGCATACTATACAGAGGGCTTTGAGAGCGGGAGAAGGGGTTCGAACCCTCGACATTTTGCTTGGGAAGCAAACGCTCTACCACTGAACTACTCCCGCAGTAGAATGGACTATATCCGATTTTTAGCCGCGCTGCAAGGTGAGCTGCTGTATTGGGAGTGTACGCAGGATTTTTCCGCCGATGTGTCGAAGGAGGCGGGGATGTTCGCACTTAATTTTTACAACGAGCTCTATGGCGATGCCTTGCGCAAAGGCCGTAAGTCCGCGACGATCCGTCTTGGGGATAAAACGAGTAAGTATCAGTCGGGAATGCTGGTCTGGGTGACACTGGGGCAGCGTTTTGGACGGCGCTACAAGCTCTTCACGGCTATCTTAGACATGGTCGAAGTGAAGCCCCTCAAAGACCTCACCCCACGCGATATTCAGCGCGAGAACCCGGAGTTCCGTACCAAAGAGGAGGTTACGACCTTTCTCCAGCGTATCTACGACCGGCCCATTGATGAGGACACACTCATCACGATTATCTACTTTTCGCCCGTGGACGAGTACGGGCTGGACGGAATTTAACCCATGATTTTCCCCGTTTCCTTTGTCATTCCTGCTCTTGTCTCGCAACTCACACAAGCGGAGCCGCCCAAGGCCAACTGGAAGCTTGCCAACCGATTTACAGCAGAGAGCCTGACGCCCTTTGTGCCCAGCACGACTCTTGCGCCCGGCTGGATCAACAAGACCGACACGTTCTGGTACTCCTGGCGCGACGACTCCGGGCGCAAGTTCTGGAAAGTGGATCCGAAGGCAAAAAAGAAAACGCCGCTCTTTGACACCGCCAAGATGGCCGCGGCGCTTTCTGAGCTCACCCAGAAGCCCTATGACTCCAGCAACCTGCCCTTCGCCACGGTCACCTTCGAAGAAAAAGATGCCAACCGGATGTATTTCTCCCTCACCGAAGCGCCCGTTGCGCCTAGCACTGCGCCAAAAACAACCCGCTATGAGTACGACTTAGCCAAGGAGACGCTGAAAATTGCCCCGAAAGAGGGCACGGCAGCGGCGACCACCGAGGCACGGGACTTTCGTAATCTCTCACCCGACAAGAAGGCCTATGTCTATGCGATGGCCCACAATCTTTACTACGTGGAGATCAAAGAGGGCAAAGATCAGCCGCCCGTGCAGCTCACCAAAGACGGCGAGAAGGACTACAGCTTCGGGAGCCGCGAGGGCGGCTTTGGCGGGATTTTTGGTGGCGGCGGCGGGACTCGTCGTGGACAGCAAGGGGGCGGGGGCGCACCCCCTCCGCCAACGGAGCAGCGTGTCCGGGCCAATGTCACCTGGTCCAAGGACTCCAAGCGCTTTTACGTGAGCCGCTTCGACTCCCGTAAAGTAAAAGAACTCTTTCTGGTCAGCTCCCTCTCCGAGCCGCGCCCGAGCCTGCTGAGCTATAAGTACGCCATGCCCGGCGAGCCTGAAGTCGGGAGTCAGGAGCTTTTTGCCTTCAACCCCGAGAAAAAAGCGCTGGAGAAGCTGTCGGTCGAGAAGTACAAAGACCAGCAGCTTCGCAATGTCCACTTCCAGGATACAACCTCGGAGACCCTGCGCTTTCTGCGCCGGGATCGGCTTCAGCGCCACGCGGAGCTGTGCGAGATCAATCTCGCTACCAAGGCCGTGACCCCACTGGTGACGGAGGCCGTGGAGAATGCGTTCTTGGAGCTTCAGGAAGTGAAGTATGTCAAGCCCGGTGGCGATTTTCTCTGGTTCTCGGAGCGCTCTGGGTGGGGGCACTACTACCTCTACAGCAACGATGGTAAGCTGAAAAATGCCGTGACAAGCGGTCCCTATCGTGCCAGTAGTATCACCGAGGTGGATGAGAAAAAATCTCAGCTCTGGTTTGTGGCCCAAGGGCGCGAGGCCGGGGAGAACCCGTACTACCAGCATCTCTACCATGTCGGGCTGGACGGTAGCGGCCTCACCCTCACGGATGCGGGTGAGGCTGATCACACATCGAGCGTCTCGCCTAGCAAAGACTTTGTGGTGGATGTCTCCTCCCGCCCCGATCTGGCCCCCAAGGCAGTGCTCCGTGACCGTGACGGTAAGATGATTTTAGACCTGGAGGAGACCAAGCTAGAGCGCCTCTTAGAGCTGGGCTGGCGCATGCCAGAGCGCTTCACGGTGAAAGCTGCCGACGGCGTGAACGATCTCTATGGCAACCTCTGGAAGCCCACGGATTTTGATCCAAAACGCAAGTACCCGATTATCGCCTATGTCTATCCCGGTCCTCAGACCGAGTCGGTGAACTCGGGCTTTTCGGTAAGTGCCACCAACGCCCGCCTAGCTCAGCTTGGCTTTATTGTCATCCAAATCGGCAACCGGGGCGGCAACCCAGCCCGCTCCAACGCCTACCACAGCTACGGCTACTACAATCTCCGTGACTACGGCCTCGCGGATAAGAAAACCGGTATTGAGCAGCTTGCCGCGCGGTTCCCATGGGTGGATGTTGATAAAGTGGGCATTTTTGGGCACTCCGGCGGCGGCTTCATGACGGGCGCTGCGCTGCTCCTGCCGCCCTACAACGAGTTCTTCAAGGTAGGCGTCAGTAGCGCGGGCAACCACGACAACAATATCTACAACGCCAACTGGAGCGAGCAGCACCATGGCCTCAAAGAAGTACCCGTTCTTGGTGCCGATGGCAAGCCGACGGGGGAGACTAAGTTTGAGATCAAGGTCCCCACCAACGCCGAGCTGGCGGGAAATCTCAAGGGGAAGCTGCTCCTCGTGCACGGCGAGATGGACAATAATGTCCACCCCGGCGGCACGATTCGCCTCGTCAATGCGCTGATCAAGGCCGGGAAGCGCTTTGATTTTATGATGCTCCCCGGCCAGAACCATAGCTTCGGCGACATGACCGGCTACTTCAACCAGATGACCCTGGAGTACTTCGCCGAGCACCTGCTCGGCGACTACCAGCGCGGCAACGCCGAGCTGAAGGTGAAGTAGCTAGACCGCGACCAGGTGCCCCTGGGTGTGGAAGTAGAGAACTCCCTCCGAGATGGCGGGAGTTGCCATACAGACCTCACCCAGCGGGTTCTGGGCCAGGATCTTGAACTTTGCCCCGGCCTGCACCACAAAGACCTCGCCCTCTTCGCTGGTGTAGTAGAGCTTCTCCCCCATCGCTACAGCCGATGCCGTGAAGCCCGTGCGCCCCGTGCCAAGGCGCTCCTCGTAGAGTTTCTTGCCGCTGTCGGCCTCAAAGCAGCGCAGAACTCCGGCATCGTTGCAGACATAGAGATAGTTGCCCAGCACGAGCGGGGTCTGCATGTAGGCACCATCGCGCCGAGTTCCCCAGGCAAAGCTAGGATTTCCGAGGCCTTCGGGGGGGAGCTTGATCTCACCGCGCGCTGTTGGCTGGACGGCATAGATAGGGGCCTGCCTTCCATGGGCGTTGGTGATAAAGATCAGGCCTTGGCCTACCACGGGTGTCGGGACGGGAATGTCGCCGCCGCCTGCCAGCTTCCACAGCTGCTTGCCCGTCTTGAGGTCATAGCCCCCGATATGCTTCCAGCCATTCACCACGATCTGCGCCGTGCCGCCGACTTTACAGAGCGTGGGAGTGGACCAGGTGGGGACATCTGCGCGGGACGTGCGCCAGAGGTCTTTACCCGTCGCGGGGTCGAGCGCCGCCACAAACGAGCCTTTCTGAACATCGCACTGGACAATAATCTTGCCTTCCGCGAAGATCGGGGAGCTGGCCCAGCCCCACTGCGCGGTGGGAACCTGGAAGTACCCGGAGTCTAAAACGCCAAAGTCCCGCTTCCAGAGCAGCTTACCATTGAGATCGTAGCAGTAGAGCCCCTCGGAGCCGAAGAAGGCAAGCACCCGTGAGCCGTCGGTTGCCATCGTCGCGCTAGCTTGGCTGGACTTGGGGTGACGGGGAATCTTAGGGACGCCCTTGCATGCCGTCTGCTGCCAGAGGATCTTGCCGGTGCGCTTGTTCAGGCAGTAGATTCTCCACTCATGCTCTGAGCCATCTGCGACGGGCTGGATATCCCCGTAGAGCCCCACCTTCAGGTCGTCATTTTTTGCTGAGAGCGCCGTGGTGACAAAGACCTTCTCCCCCCAGACAATCGGGCTGGAGTGCCCAAGACCTGGCAGAGGCGTCTTGAACTTGAAGTTTTTTTTTGCCTCAACATCCCAGGTTGTTGGGGCCTTTACCGCCTCCGCGATCCCGCTTGCGCCAGGGCCGCGAAACTGCGGCCAGTGAATTGTGGTTGCCATGTTGGTATTTTACCTGGGTATACTGCGACTATGGAAATCAAAGATACTGAGTGGCTCTCCGAGCCGAAAAACGAGGGCGAGGGCATGACCCGGCGCACCGTTCTCACCACAGCAATGACGGCAGGTTTTGCGCTCGCGGTACAGCCGGTCTCGGCGGAGACGGTGATCACGGACACCAAGGGGCTCACGGCAGGGATGACGAAATTTAAAGGCGCCGATGGCATGGAAGTGCCCGCCTACTACGCCGTCCCCGCGAAGCTTGCCGCAGGCAGGAAGCCGCCTATTGTCTTAGTGGTGCAGGAGATCTTCGGGGTGCACGAGCACATCAAAGATGTCTGCCGACGCTTTGCAAAGCAGGGATATTTTGCCATCGCGCCTGAGCTCTACGTCCGCCAGGGCAGTGTCACGGACAAGCCCATGAACGAGATCTTCCCTGTGGTCGCCAAAGTCCCCGATGCCCAAGTCATGACCGACTTAGATGCCGCCGTCGCCTACGCCGCATCTACCGGAAAGGCCGACGCCAGCCGAGTCGCCATCACGGGCTTTTGCTGGGGCGGGCGCGTCGTCTGGCTCTACGCCGCGCACAATCCGAAGCTCAAGGCGGGAGCAGCGTGGTACGGTCGCTTAGTAGGTCAGAGCAACCCGCTCCAGCCCAAGAGCCCAACCGAGCTTGCTGATAAAGTCAAGGCTCCGATTCTGGGGCTCTACGGCGCAAAAGACAAAGGCATCCCGCTAGAGAGCATTGACGGCATGCGCACCGCGCTCAACGCCGCCGGAAACACCAAGTGCGAGATCATCGTCTACCCAGACTCCGAGCACGGCTTCCACGCCGACTACCGCCCTAGCTACAACGAAAAAGACGCCAAAGACGGTTTCACCAAGCTACTAGCCTGGTTCAAGAAAAACGGCGCGTAGCACCGCCGGTTGGAGCGGCGGTGCTGGAGAGCTAAAGCTGCGAAGGCCGTTCCGGCCATAGGAATCCCGAGTAAACTCGGTATGGGCGGTACGCCCTTTGTAGCCAAAGGCTCTCCAGTCCCCTCGTTCTAATCGAGGGGACTACTTCACGCGCTCGAAGATAAGAATATGCTGGCGCGGTAAGAGGGGGCTGTTTTCCACAAATTTTAGCGGGAACAGCCCCATCTCTTTCTTGACCTGCGCCGCACTCATCTTGTGGACCTCTTTAATCGGGACATTGGGGTCCTCTTTGCGGTACTCCACAAACACCAGCCGCCCGCCGATCTTCATGGCCTTCACCATTGCCGTGACCATCTCGTAGGGCTTATCAAACTCATGGTAGACATCCACCATGATCTGCAAGTCGCAGGACTTCTCGGGCAGCATTGGGTTATCGGTCTTGCCCAATACAACTTCTACATTGCGGATGCCGTTTTGCTTCTTCTTCTGCTCGATGATCTGGAGCATCTCCGGCTGAATGTCCACCGCGAGCACCTTGCCGCTTGGCGCGACTTGCTTGGCCATCATAAAGCTCAGGTAGCCGCTGCCCGCCCCAATATCTGCGACCACCATGCCGGGTCTGAGCTTCAGTGCCTTGACCAGCAGCGTGGGAGCCTCTTCTTCCTCACGCTCAGGACGATCCAGCCAGTCCGCGCCCTCGTGGCCCATCACGAGGGCGATCTCACGGCCTTGGTAGAAAATCCCCGTGCCATTGGGGTCGTGAAACGCGCGGCGGACATACGGCGGCTTCTTGGGTTGCGAGTTTGTAGGGGTTTGCATAGGATTTTAGCTCCAGATTTCGGGGAAGACGGAGTGATAGCGGACGCCCTTGCGGGGCTCTTGCTGAAGAGGCTCGGCGGCATCGCGGAAGGCAAAGTAGTGCGCGGTCTGCTGGTGCGCCTTGAAATCGTCCTCACTTTTGTAGACTTCGTAGAGGTAGAAGCCCTCGGGCTGGCCTTCTTCAACGGGCGCCGCTTGGCGCAGGACATCAAAGCGCAGGCAGCCAGGCTCTTGTACCGAGCCTTCGTGGTTCTTGCGCGCAACTTCGAGAAACGCCTCGCCCATTCCTGGCTTGATGAGAATGGGGACACAGACAACGTACATGGCTATTGGCTTTCTTTAGGAGTTAGCTCGGTGAGCTTGAGGTTGCGAAACCAGACCTCGCCACCGTGGTCTTGGAGCAGGATCTTGCCGGGCTTGGTGCCAAAGTCTTCGGCATCGTTGAACTTGCTCTTGGCCAGCGCCGCCTTCCACTCGTCGGAGCCTTGGGTGGCCTTGGCCGTAATTTTCCCATTGAGATAGTGGGTGATTTTTTTGCCATTGACGATAATCCGGCTGGTGTTCCACTCACCGGCGGGCTTGGGGAGCACTTTGGGATCAGCGGCGAAGAGATCGTAGATGCTGCCGGGGGCGTGCTTGCCCTGGTTGTCGGCTTTTTGGCCCGCATCAACGAGCTGGTACTCGATCCCGAGGGTCTTCTGACCGTACTTGCCGTAGTGGTACTTCAGCCCCGAGTTCACGCCGGGAGCGACTTTCCACTCAAAGCTGAGATCAAAGCTGGTGTACTCTTTCTCGGAGACAATATCGCCGCCACGAGCCGAGCGGTGGATCGTGCCGTCTTGCACCTCCCAGCCGATCGTGATGGGCTTGCCTGCGGGAGTCGTCCAGCCGGTGAGGGTCTTGCCATCGAAGAGCGACGTGGGCTCTGCACTTAGTAGCAGTGCAGCCCCTAAAGCGAGTAAGATTTTCATGCCTCCAGTGTACCCGCTTCCGATAGAATGAGGCCATGTGGTCTGCTGATCGTCTTCAACGCGCCTTACGTCTTGCCGCAGAGGCGCATCAGGGGCAATGTGTTCCCGGAACTGAGCTTCCCTATCTCTTGCATGTCACGCAAGTTGCCGCCGAGGTAATGGCCGTGGCGGGCGGCGAGCGCGACGGCACGCTGGCGGTTCTCTGTGCCCTTCTCCACGACACGCTGGAAGACACGCAGCTCTCGGCGGAGGCTCTGGAGGCAGAGTTTGGCGTGGAGGTGCTGGCGGGTGTGCAGGCGCTTACCAAAGATAGCTCTCTGCCCAAAGAGCAGCGCATGGCCGATAGTCTGCGGCGCATTCGCCAGCAGCCGCCCGAAGTGGCCTGGGTGAAGCTGGCAGATCGGATTACCAACCTCCAGACGCCGCCTGCCCACTGGAGCCCTGAGAAGATCGCTATCTACAAAGCCGAAGCGCAGCAGATTCACGATGCCCTCGCCGAGTTTTCCCCCGAGCTTGGGGCGCGGCTGGCACAGAAAATCGCCGCCTACGACACAGGCTATGCCTGAGACTCACTGAGAAGCTGATCTAATTCGGTGTCTGTGAGAGTGGCGAACTGGGAGAGAAAGGCATCGCGCTCTTTTCGGTACTCTAGGCCGCGCTCTCGGCGCATCTTGGCCTGAATATAGCGCGCTTTGTCGTCACGAGTGCGGCAGATAAGCCTTGGGACGGCACGAGGGCGACCATTTTGCACGTTCTCCAGCGCGACAAACGTAAAGTGGCACGTGTTGGTGTGGCGCTGGCTTCCCGTGGTGACCTCCTCGGCATGGAGCGTGATCTCGATCTCCATCGAAGTGCGGCCCACGTAGACCACTCGCGCCGTGATGTGGAGGAGCTCACCGACATGGATGGGCTCATGAAAGTCAATGCGATCTACCGCGGCAGTGACGGCAACCCCCGCGCAGTAGCGTGCCGCACAGACATAGGCGATCTCATCCACGAGCTTCATGACCTGGCCCCCATGGACATTGCCAAAGTGGTTCGCATCGGTCGCGTTCATGAAGATCGCGCTACGAACCTCGGTTTCATCTGCATTTTTAGATTCTAAACTCACCCCGTTAGTATACGGGGGAAAGGCGTTTTTTCGAAATGCCCTTGTGAGAGCTTGCCAAGCAGCCGAACTTAAGAGAAGACAGATATTTTTATCAGGATGGTTCTATGAAACTCAATACTTTAGTGGTAGATGATTCTCGGGTAATGCGCAGTATGATAATGCAAGCGCTCACCAAGTCAGGGCTGGCGGAGTTCCAGTTTTCCGAAGCCGAAGATGGCATGGATGCCTTGGAGACCATTTCCTTTCAGAGCATTGACATTGCTTTTGTGGACTGGAACATGCCCAAGATGACTGGGGTTGAGTTTGTGGCAAAGCTGCGCGCCAAAGAGAAGGGCTACCATATCCCCGTCATTATGGTGACTAGTGAGAATGCGATTGGCAAGTTTCAGGATGCTCTGGATCGAGCGGGGGCTGATGCGTATGTAACAAAACCCTTCACCCACGATGATCTTGTGCGACAGGTTCAGCCACTACTTGAGCGAATTAGCGCAAAACGTGCTCCTCAGGTGGGAGCAAAGACAGGTGGTTTCTTCAGTAAGCTAATGGGGAGCAAGTCCTCATAAAGGCACTCAGAGTGTTGACTGGCAAGGTTAAAATCCCATGATCAACTCCCACAGTGCGGCTTCGGTGCCGAGTATAATTGATCCCACCTTGGTCAAGGCGGTACAAGAAGCTTTCACACAAATCATTGCGATATTTGTCGGGAAAGAGCTTATTCCAAAGCCTATTGACGAGATTGACAAGCTCTGTGACAGTATCTGCGGGATGATATCGTTTGTGGGAAATCAAAACTTCTCGGTCATGATCTGCTGCTCACGTGAGTCCGCTTCAGAGCTTTCGATGGCAATGGCAGGCTTCAATATTGACTACGATAGCGCAGATATGGGCGATGCAATTGGGGAAATGGTCAATATTATCGCCGGGAATATCATCACGCGGATGGCGACCGTGGGATTTGACGTGGCGATGTCACTACCAACAGTCTTCCGTGGCCATGATATCGAGCGCGTCGTGGCCCAGAACACTCTCTCTAGCTGCGCCGTCTACGATCTCTCTCATAGTCAGTTTTGGGTTGAGATCGTTACCGGGCAAGTGACACCATCACACCACGACCCGGAGAGTTGCCCTGCATGTGGACGATAGACGAAACAACCCCTAAGACACTCCGTAGCCTGGAGATGCGCTTGGCAAGCTTTTCGATTGGTGACAACGATGAGCTGGCGGCGATTGGGGTGGGCCTCGAAGAGATTCTCTCAAGCCTTCCCGAAGAACTGCCCCGCCCCGCCGAGCTTCTGATGCTTTGTTTGGAGATCTTGCAGGAAGTCTACATGGAGAGTGTGGGCAATCCCCCGGCTGCCGTGCAAGCCGCACGCCGCGCGGTTGGGGCTCTGGAGCGCTACTTCCGCTCCGGAAAGTACGCCAGTATTGAGCCGCTCAATATCGCCGGGATGACAGTCTGGGTGGCGCTGGGACGCACGCCTGGAGACCTACCTTGGGCCAACGAAGTGCCCGAGGCCAGCTGGCCCGGTGGGACACAACGAACCCTGAGTGTCGCTCCCGAAGCTGAGATCGAGAGCGTGAGTCTGCGCTTGGTAACGACCAAAGAGCCTGTCGCGAAGCCTGAGCCTGCCGTGGCGATGCCTACATCATCGCTGATGGCCGAGGATGGGATTGTTCAGGACTTTCTGGGGGATGGGATTGTTCAGGACTTTCTGGCGGAGAGCTACGAGAACCTGGACCGGCTCGACTTGGATCTGCTTGCGCTAGAGAAAGATCCCAACGACCGGGAGACGATCTCCAGTATCTTCCGCACGATCCACACCATTAAAGGCACCTGTGGCTTTCTGGGCTTCTCTCGCCTAGAGTCGCTGAGCCACGCGGGCGAAAATCTCCTGAGCATGCTCCGTACTGGGGAGCTCAACCTGACACCGCCTTGCACCCATGCCTTGCTCGCGATGGTAGATGCGATCCGCCAGATTCTAGGGACGATTGAGGCCACGGGCAATGAAGGCATGGCAGACTACACGGCTCTGACCGAGACACTGCATCAGCTTCAAGAGCAGCCCGACGGCGAGCATACCGCCGTACCTAAACCGACATCTACACCTGCTCTGGTTGCGGAAAGCATCCCGCCAGTACTCGCACCTGCGGTCTCTGCTGAGAGCTTTACCCCGATCCATGGTCGCCTAGGGGATGTACTGATCAACCAGGGCTACATTGAGATGGGGGATCTCACAAGGGCGCTTCGTGAGCAAGAAGCAGGCGACCAGCGGCGCTTGGGGGATATTCTTGCCTCCATGGGGCTCGTCACCAAAGACATTGTTGAGCGAGCTATCCAGGCATTTGGGGGAACCTCTAGCGGGGCGCAAGGCCCTATTGGGGATGCCAGTATCCGAGTGGATGTGGCCTTACTAGACAGCCTGATGAACCTTGTCGGAGAGCTGGTGCTTACCCGAAACCAGATCGTCCAGCTGATCCAAGCCCATGGCAGTCAGCCCGATCCTGCGATGATCACAACAGCACAGCGGCTGAACCTGATCACCTCGGAGCTACAAGAAGGGGTAATGAAGACCCGGATGCAGCCGATTGGCAATGTCTGGAATAAGTTTCCCCGCGTGGTGCGTGACCTGGCTCTTTCGTGTGGAAAGCAAGTGCGCCTTGAGATGGAAGGCCACGAGACGGACTTAGACAAGACTCTGATTGAGGCCATTAAAGATCCCCTGACCCACTTAATCCGCAACTCCGTAGATCATGGCATCGAGCAGCCCGATGTGCGTGTCGCTTCAGGGAAGTCTGCTGAGGGACTGTTGCTACTGCGGGCCTACCACGAAGGCGGCCAGGTCAATATCGAGATCCGGGACGATGGTGGTGGGATTGACACGGGGCGAATCAAAGCCAAAGCACTAGAGCGTGGTTTTATCACCTCGGATCAAGCGGCTCGTATGAGCGACTGGGAGGCCCTCCAGCTCATCTTCCTCCCTGGCCTCTCCACGGCGGCGGCGGTGACCAATGTCTCGGGGCGCGGTGTGGGAATGGATGTGGTCAAGACCAATATCGCGAAAATCGGGGGGACGATTGATATCCAGAGCCAGAAGAAGAAGGGAACGACGATTAAGGTCAAGATTCCTCTCACCCTAGCGATTGTCCCCGCGCTGATGGTCTGCTCAGGAGAGGAGCGCTATGCCATCCCCCAGGTGAGCCTCCTAGAGGTAGTTCGGCTCCCCTCGGCGCATGCGGGAATTGAGCGCATTCAGGGCATCCCAGTCTACCGGCTCCGGGGCAAGCTCCTACCACTGCTCTTTCTCGACCAGGAGCTGAAGCAGCGCAAAGAGTCCGACGAAGACCGGGTGCTCAATATCGTCGTTTTGCAGGCCAATGACCAGCAGTTTGGCCTCGTCGTAGACAGCATCACCGACTCCGAGGAGATCGTGGTCAAGCCGCTGAGCAAGCACCTGAAGAGTGCACAGCTCTTTGCCGGTGCCACGATCATGGGAGATGGGCGTGTGGCGCTGATTCTGGATGTGGCGGCCCTAGCGGGATGTGCCAACCTCGTTGCCGATGCCCACCGAAGCCGTGGCATTGTGGATGCCCCCGAGACGTCTCTGAGTGAGCGTATCCAGACACTACTGCTCTTCCAGATCGGGCGAAACGGGCGCATGGCGATCCCGCTCTCTGCCGTGGCTCGTCTCGAGGAGTTCCCCCGCACCTTGGTGGAGGAAGTGGGGCGGCACACGGTGGTGCAGTACCGAGGGCGGATCATGCCGCTGTTGCACCTGATGAACTACGTGCCCGGTGCGGAGAGCCTCTCTTCTGAGCTTCGTCACGAGCCACTGCAAGTTATTGTGATTGGGGAAGAGGCCACGAGTGTGGGGATGGTGGTGGATAGTATCGTTGATATTGTCGAGGAAGCCGTCAATCTTGAAGGCCAAGCTCCTGATGTCCCCGTGCTGGGGACGATGGTGATTCAGGGACGGGTCACACAGATTTTAGATGTACCAGCGCTCCTAGAAGTGCTGCAAGAGGAAAACTATGGAAACGCCACACAGGTTCTGCACCTTCTCTCTGGGGGGGTATCTCTTCGGGGTGACACTGATTCAGGTGCAAGAGGTTCTTCGTCCTCAGCCGATGACGAAAGTGCCGCTGGCTTCGGAGACTATCGTGGGGCTGATCAATCTACGGGGACAGATCGTCACCGCAATAGACCTGCGAAAACTGCTGCTCCTCGACGAGCGGCCTGAGGGAAAGCCCGCCATGAATATTATTCTCAGAAACGAAGACGGGCTGGTGAGCCTGCTGGTGGACGAGATCGGGGATGTCTTGGAGATGCCCTACGGGGAGTATGAGCGCCCCCCCGAGACACTCCAAGGCCGTGTCCGCGAGTGCATTGATGGGGTCTACAAGCTGCCCAATCGCTTGCTTCTCGTGCTCAATAGTGCTCAAGTGACGGGTAGCTATGCGGCAGCTGCCTAGAAAAATAGGAATAAGTATGAAAAACTCACAACTTATTACACTAATTCTTTGTCTGGTCGCAGTTCCTGGCTTTGCGCAGACGCAAAAACCGAAGGCTGAGACACCGAAAAAAGAGCCTCTCTCAACTGACCGCCCTGACTTTGTGGAGTCGAGCTTGACCGTCGGCAAAGGTGTTTTTCAGATCGAGGCGGGTATCTCGACAGAGCGCAGCCGCGAGGGTGGGCTAGGCGCTCGGACGAGCTCCACACCGACTCTCTTGCGCTTTGGATTCTCGTCAAACATGGAGTTTCGCGCTGAGACTGAGGGGGCATTGCAGCTGCGCTCCGGGGGAGCGAGGCAGAGCGGAAGTGCGGATACTGCGCTTGGAGTCAAGTGGCACGTGCAAGATGGCGAAGGAAACCGTCCTTCACACGTGGGCACTGGGCATCTCACGACGATACTAAAATACTAGCGAAAACGGCTGAGACAGAAATGAGGATACTACGGTGAACTGGGGCATTAAAAAGAAAATTCAGGCGATCTGTATCGCGGGCGTGATAATCGCCGCTGGAATCGCCTTTTATGCAGCACGGCTGATGGGGGCCGTGCGCGATGAGCTGACAAGCGGGCAGGTGGTGACGGCGGGAATCCGAAACCACATGCAAGTGGATATGATGCACGATGCCTTGCGCTCCGATGTACTTTCGTTGCTCCTCTCCAAAGAGACAGATGCTCGTAAAGCCGCGCGTAAGGATCTCTCGGAGCATGCCGACATACTACGAGCCGCGGTTGAGGAGAATAAAAAGCTTCCTCTGAGTGCGGTGGCTCGTGAGCGGATCAATGGTGTGCTGACTCCTTTAGAGAAGTATGTTCTGACCGCGGGAGCGATTGGGGATCTATCGCTGGAGAATCAGCAGGCAGCCAGTACTCAGCTTCCCGCCTTCCAGAAGTCTTTTGATGAGCTTGAGGTTCCATTGGAGAAGGTTAGTGAGACGCTTGAGGTGGATGGCAAGGCAGCCAAAGAAAATGGCATCATCGCCTTGTCCAGCCTTAGCACGAAGCTAAATGTGCTGACAGGAATGGCCTTGTTTGCTGCCTTTGGGGCCTTATTTCTCCTCGCGAAGAGTGTTCTCCAGCCACTGCAGATGCTCGTCAAGTACTTCAAGACAATGGCCCAAGGGGATAGTGTCTCAGAGCGGATGGATGAGGCACAGCAGGGAGAGATTGGCGAGGTCGCGCACTGGTTTAACCGTGTTATGGATCGCCGCCAAGCAGAACACGCCAAACAAGAGAAAAAAGATGCGGACACGCGCGGTCAGCTTCAGGCCATCCATAAGGGCCAGTGTGTCATTGAGTTTGATCTTGCGGGCAATATTCTGACCGCCAATGAAAATTTTCTAGCGGGGTTCGACTATAGCCTCGACGAAATTGTGGGCAGGCACCACCGCCTTTTAGTACTACCTGAGGAGCAAAATAGTAGCGCCTACCGTCAGTTCTGGCAGGATCTCGCCCAAGGAAAGTCTCAGATAGGGGAGTTCAAGCGGGTGAACAAGCACGGTAAAGTTGTCTGGATACAGGGCATCTACAACCCCATTCTGGATCCGCAGGGCAAGCCCTACAAAGTTGTCAAGTTTGCCATGGATATTACGGCTCGCAAAGTCGAGGAGCTGAACAACCTACGTAAGCTGGAGCAGATCAATGAGACACAGCTTGTGCTTGAGTTCACGTCTGGGGGCATCATCACGAAGGCAAACGATCAATTCTTGGCGATGACAGGCTACTTGGCATCGGAGCTTATGGGCAGGCATCATCGAGCCTTGGTCTGCACGAAACAACACTCCATTGAGGAGTATCGCCAGTTCTGGGAAGAGCTTAGCGCGGGGCGCTATATGGTCACGGAGCATAAGTATATTATCAAAGGTGAGAAGGAGCGCTGGCTTCAGGTAACCTATAACCCTGTCCTCAATGCGAATGGCCAGCTACAGAGTGTCTCTCTTTCAGCCAGTGATATCACGCGGCGCAGGCGGACGGAGGCAGGTCTTACGGCGACTCTTGAGGCTGTGAGCCAGAGCGCTGATGCACTGCTGATGGCCTCCGATGAGCTCGCGTGCATTAGCCAGAACATGGGGACATCGTCCGAGCAGACCGCGGTCCAGTCCGCCGTCGTTGCCAGGGCCTCTGAGGAAGTTCACCATAATGTCGCGATGGTTGCTGCAGGTGCCGAGGAGACTGGTGTGGCGGTTCGAGAAGTGGCACGCAATGCCGCCGATGCAGCCATGGTAGCAAGCCAGGCCGTGACGGTCGCGGATCAAGTGAGCCAGACCGTGGCAAAGCTGGGAGCCAGTAGCCAAGAGATTGGGGCGGTACTCAAGACCATTACGTCTATCGCGGAGCAAACCAACCTTCTCGCCTTAAACGCTGCTATCGAAGCGGCCCGAGCGGGTGGGGCAGGCAAGGGTTTTGCGGTTGTCGCCAATGAGGTCAAAGAGCTTGCCAAAGAGACTGCCGGAGCCACCGAAGACATCAGTCGTAAGATCGAAGCGATTCAGCAAGACACGGTGGCGGCTGTAGCGGCCATTACAGAGATCGAGGAAATCATCCGCCAGATCCACGGCTTTCAGAACACGATCGCCAGCGCGGTCGAGGAGCAGTCCGTCACGATGTGTGAGATCAGCCGGACAATTGAGGAAGCGGCACGGGGAACCAGTGAGATCGCCTCAAACATGAGCGGGGTTGCTGAGGGAGCTCAGGCAACCGCAACGGGGGCAAGCCAGACACAGGTTGCAGCCAGCCGGCTTGCCGAGATGGCCACCGACCTGACGGAGCTGACGCACCGGTTCCATAACAACGAGGAAGATACCATGACTACCGGAGTGCGTAATCAATTCCGCACGGCAGAGAACTCTCCGAAAAATCGTCGTGAGATAGCTCCATACGAAGCATTTAAGGAAAAATGATGAAGCTTGTTTCTGTTACAACCGTTCGTAACAAGTTGTTTTTGCTTGTTGGAGCGTTTTTAGGGAGCTTTCTTCTCTTTGGGGGAGTCTCCTGGTGGGCCATTCACAATGTTCGTATTGGGGGGCATTACTACAACCAGATCGTGCAGTCAAAAGATCTGATTGCGGATGTTCTCCCCCCGCCGGAGTATCTCATTGAGAGCTACCTGGTAGCCCTTCAGCTCAAGGATGCTTCAAGCACGGAGGAGCGGCAGAGGCTACAAGAGAGCCTAAAAAAGCTCCGAACCGACTACGATACACGTCATGATTTTTGGCAGAAGGATCTCCCGGAGGGGAGCCGCTTGCGCACGGCACTGCTGGAGAAATCCCACGGGGCCGCGCAGCATTTTTTTGAGGTGCTGGATCGTGAGTATCTTCCCGCGGTTTCGCGGGGTGATACGCCACGTCTGAACACGCTTGCCGCGACGTCCCTGAAAACGGCCTACAGTGAGCACCGTAGTGCCGTAGATAACGTGGTTAACCTGGCAAACCAGCACTACCAGACTGATGAAGCCGCTGCCCAAAAAATGGTGCAGCTTGCGGGGCTCGCCCTTGTGGCACTAGGCCTAGGGATGCTCATCGCCACGGGGACGCTCGTCTGGCGGGTGAGCCGGGAAATTGTCCAGGATGTCACGTGCCAGACCCAAGACTTAGAGCGTGCTCGCACGGAGCTTCACGATATTTTTCTTCGTCTGAGCGAGGTTGCCGCACAGGTTAAGCAGGATGCAGAAGCTGCCGCGTCTAGTGGTATTTACTTAGACTCTGCTGTGACAGGTACCCAGGATGCCATGAACACAGTGACCCGCTTAATGGGAAGTGTCTCTGAGGCGGTGGCGCGTGGGGCGGACCTCAGTGATCGGGTTGCGGCCAGCACCTCACAGCAAGAAGGTTGCGCCCGCGAGGCCATGTCCGCAGTAGAGGGAATGTTCGCGGCGATGAAGCGGGTCAGCGATGGCCGTGTGCGTCAGCAGACCATGGCCCAAGAGGTGGGACAGGAAATGGAGGCCGCCGCGCAAGCCGTCCAAGCAATGGCGGCCTCTGCCGAGCGCTTTGCCTCCTCCGCAAGCCGTGCTGCTTCTGTCGCGCGAACCGGGGGCACGACGGTCTCGGAGACGATCAACAGCATGCGCCGGATTCAAGAGCAGATGATGGCATTTTCGGAGAAAGTGGAGGAGCTTGGGGGGAAGAGCGGAGAGATTGGGGGGATTACCGCCACGATCTCAACCATTGCCCGCAAGACCAACTTACTAGCCCTAAATGCCACGATTGAGGCGGCACGGGCGCGTGAGCATGGGCTGGGCTTCTCCGTCGTGGCTGATGAAGTGCGCAAGCTCGCGGTTCAAGTGACCGAAGCCACCACCGAGATCAGCAGACTGATTGCAGGGATGCGCCAAGGAGTGACGGAGACCATGGAGGCGATGGTGAGCAGCAGTAAAGAAGTCGCCCATGGTGCGTCTCTGGGAATCGAGGCGGAGCGCTCGCTGGGAGAGATCTTGGGGGCGACCGATGAGCTTATCTCGGAGGCGGGGCTGGTGAGCACGGCGGCGATTCAGATGGAGTCCAGTGTGGGCAAGACTCAGGGGGCCGTCTCCGGGATGCTGGATGTCATCGCGGCGGGCGAGGAAGAGATACAGACCATGATGGGACAGTCGCAGCGAGTGACCGACGTGATCCAGGAGCTTCGTCACAGCGGGGAGAAGGTATCTACAGGAGCTCAGGAGCTAAAAGCAACCATGCACAGTATCTCTGGCAGTGCGCAAAAGGTTTCTGTGGCGCTGGAAAATCAGGCACAGAGCATTCACCAGGCGAGCCAAGCCGCACGGGAGCTAAGTGCGATGGTGGTAGGGCTGCGCGAGCTCGCAGGCACTCTTCAAGACGAGACCCAGGCATCCACGAAGCCAGCAGTTCCTCTTCGACTGGCAGCCTGAGCCTATTAAAGTTATGGCACATTTTTTCCGAAGTAAGTGACGAAGAAGGGCGCAGTAAATTCTACGAGTATGGTTCAGGCTCTCTTTGGAGGCCAAAGGGTAAGAGGCGTGCTTTATGAAAGTTTTTTCGTTCGAGTCGGTTCAAGGGAAGCTCTCCTGTTAACGACTGGAAAAACGAACTTTTGAATCGGTCAGACGGTGCTGCATAGCGCTACTTTGATGTGCTGGATAAAGAGTTTCTCCCCACACTTGCCCAAGGGAAATACGCTGCAGAGCCTCATGAGTCAGTTCAAGTATGGAACAACTATAGAGAATAGCAGTTCTGGCAAGATCCCACGGCTTGCGAAGAGTAGCCTGAGTAGAAAACAGACACGAGAGAGGTTAAGACGATGCGTGCACTAGTTATTGATGATTCAAAAGCGATCCGAGCGATCTTAGGGAAAATGCTCCGTGACATGGGCTATGAGGTTGCAGAAGCCGAAGATGGTCAGATGGCACTTGAGGTACTTAAGAAAGAAGCGCCACTGGATATTGCTCTGGTGGACTGGAACATGCCGCAGATGAACGGCTACGACTTTGTCAAGGCCGTTCGGGCGATGCGCGAGTACGATGAGCTTCGCCTGATGATGGTCACCACGGAGAATGAGATCTCTAAGATGATTGAGGCGCTCGATGCTGGGGCGGATGAGTACGTGATGAAACCCTTTACCAAAGAGATCATTGTGGAGAAGCTCCGGCTCATCGGAATGGAATTGGTCTGATGCCTAAGGTCCGTGTTCTATTGGCTGACGATGCTGTGGTGGTGCGCCGGATTCTCTCCGACACGCTTGCGGAAGACCCCGATATTGAGATTGTAGGAACCGCTCCTAATGGCAAGATCGCTCTGGCGAAGCTAGCGCTGCTCAACCCGGATATTGTGATCCTCGATATCGAGATGTCAGATATGGATGGTCTGGAGACACTCAAGGAGATTCGTAAGACCCACAGACTGCTCCCCGTGATCATGTTCAGCACACTCACTCAGCGCGGTGCGGCGGCGACTCTGGATGCCCTGAGCTTTGGCGCGTCGGACTATGTTACCAAGCCCGCCAATGTGGGCAGTGTGAGCGCCGTGATGCAGATTATTCGGGAGACCCTGATCCCCAAGATTAAGCTCTTTACCCGGCGTAGCATCGCCGGCGATCAAGTCGTTCGCTCAGCTCCTCGCGTGAGTGCCGAAGTGGCTCCGCTGGCACTGACGAAGCTGGTGCTGCCGACGGCAAGTAGCACGCTCCCACACCCGACGGAGCGAGTCGAGATTCTGGCGATTGGCACGTCTACGGGGGGGCCAGATGCCCTGAATATTGTCCTAGCACAGCTCCCCGCCGACTTTCCCGTGCCGATTGTGATTGTTCAGCACATGCCTCCGATGTTCACAAAACTGCTGGCGGAGCGCCTCAACTCCCGGTGTGCGATCACAGTCATCGAAGCGACCAGTGGGATGTTTTTAGAGCCTGGAACAGCCTGGTTAGCTCCCGGTGACTTTCATCTAGGGCTGGAGCGCGAGGAAGGCCGGATGAAAACATGCGTCTTTATGGGGCCACCGGAGAACTCCTGTCGCCCTGCCGTTGATGTGATGCTGCGCTCCGTGGTGCAGCACTATGGTGCCAGCTGCCTCTCCGTAATCTTAACGGGGATGGGGCAAGATGGTCTACGTGGCTGTGAAGCCGTCAGCAATGCCGGTGGGCAGATCGTGGCGCAAGATGAGGCGAGCAGTGTGGTCTGGGGAATGCCTGGCTTTGTGGCTCAGGCGGGGCTTGCCAGCCGGGTTCTTCCGCTACAGGAAGTCGCTGGTGAGATCATCCGCCGCGTGATGGCAGGTCGCCCTGCTCGGCGCATTGGCACAACGACGATGAGTAGCAGCTACGGAGGTCTGCGAGGATGAGTACCATTGCCAAAGCCGACTTCGACTATATCTGTGAGCTGGTCTACAAACGCTCCGCGATTGTTCTAGAGCCAGGTAAAGAGTATCTTGTCCAATCACGGCTTGTCTCGGTTGCCAGTCAGAACGGGTGTATGTCTCTAGCGGAGCTGGTGACACGGCTTCGTACACAGCCCGCTGGGAAGCTCTCACAAGCCGTGATCGAGGCCATGACCACCAATGAGACCTCATTCTTTCGGGACATGTATCCCTTTGAGGCCCTGAAAAAAACGGTCATCCCGGAGCTTCTCGCCAAACGGGGGAGTGACCCCCAACTGACAATCTGGTGTGCTGCAGCATCGGCGGGGCAGGAGCCCTATAGCATTGCGCTACTCCTGCGAGAGAGCTTCCCGCAGATACCTAAAAACAATATCCGTATCATTGCCACGGATATCAACACCGAAGTGCTCACTCATGCTCGTGAAGGCATCTACAGCCAGATCGAAGTCAACCGGGGGCTGCCGATCTCGATGCTCTTGCGGCATTTCGAGAAATCGGGTGCCAACTGGCAGATTCGAGAGGACATCCGGCAGATGGTGGACTTTCGCGAGTGCAATCTGATCCAGGTCTGGCCCTTGATTCCTCCAGTAGACATTTTGTTCATGCGCAATGTGCTGATCTACTTCGATCAAGAGACAAAAAAGGCTATCCTAGCAAAAGTCCGCAAGGCTCTTAAGCCCGATGGAGTTTTCTTTCTCGGAGGCGCGGAGACGACGATGAACCTAGACGATAACTTCGAGCGGGTTCAGCTGGAGAAGACGGCCTGCTATCGAATCCGGTAAGTGGCTTAAGCGTTCCCCAAAAAAAGAAACGCTCCGGTAAGAGGCACGCCTGCCCTTACTGGAGCGTTTCTTTGTCACAGCAGCAATCGGTTGTCTTAGTGCTAGAGGGTCGCGGTCCTCTTGACACTCTTTGGTTCCGGTCACGGGATATTGATGTTTAAAGTGTAGGCGATTTTGGGACGTATCGCTGTGACCTAGGACACTCTAGAATGTGATCTTGGTCACAGAAGGAAGCGGGATGCCTCGTGTCGAACTTGTGGGGGTGAACGAAGGAGTTTTGGGCGGGCTACAGGTGCAGGATATTCTTGTCTACCGCAAGGTGGCCATTGCCGTGGTCGCGATGTACTTAGGGCTCGATGATACCTTTGTCGAGGCGGTCTTGCTCGATGAGATGGATGAGTACTTAGAAGCACTTGTTGAGCTGCGAGAGCGGCTCAAGGCGGAGTGCTATGATGAGTATCTCTCTCTACTCTCGCGTGAAGTCATTGTCCGCTATGCCGCCACCGCTGCCGAAGGTCTTGCCGCCGATCCAGACAGTGCCTTGGCGCGCCGCCGGATCATGGGAGACACGGGCGGGCTGGGATTAGAGGACGATGTCAATGCGATGGTACGCCTCCACGAGATCTACGAGCTTTTAGAGTCGCCGTATGCGGAGAGTGCCGCCGAAGAGATCCTCGTGACCGTCAAGCGCCAGATGTGTAACTACTATAACTCGGTCGCGTATCATCTTGTCCGTGGTCCTCTCCTGCCTGTTATCATAGATGTCGCCGAAGAGTATGTCTGCAAAGGCCAGCTCACTGCCGCCCGCGTCCGCGAGCTCGTCATCGCCGCACAGTAGGAATCCCTCCTCCCAGGGTTGGGAGGAGGTGCAGGGGAGGAGGGGACTACTCTTTCAAGCGCCGTCGGTAGGCGATGAGGCCGCCGAGGGTATAGAGAAGGGTGCCCGCCCAGACAAAGCCGATGAGTGGCTTGGTGGAGAGCTCCACAAAGATCGCATCGCCGGGATCGGGGGCGTTGAAGGTCTCGAAGCGCAGGGCCTGGTAGGTGGAGAACTCCTGCATTCGGCGGCCCTCGTTGAAGGCGTTGAAGTCCTTCATGAGTGCCTGCTGGAACGCGGGTGTCCCCGGTGCTCCGGCCTCTTTCGCCCGAGCGACAGCACCTTCCGATGCCGCCGTTTTCTCCTTGATCTCTTTCTCATTAGGAGCGGGGAGCATGCGCAGGATCACCTTGCCGTGCTTTCCGCCTGGCCCTGGGATCTCGACCACTTCGGAGTAGGCACCGTTTGCGGAAGGCTCGTGGCGAACGGCGACTTTCACCGGGGTTTGCTTGCCCTGGTAGGTCACAATCACATTGGCGACCATACGCACGGCGGGCAGCTTGTTAAACTCCGCCTCGCTGTGCTTGGCGAGAACCTCTTTCGCCTTGTCGTCCAGATCGTAGCTCATGAGCGTAAACGTGTACTCGCCCAGAGTCTTGGTCTCGCCTTTTTTGAGAGAGAAGACCCAGTTGGAGCTGGTGGCATCTTGCTGGTCCACGAACTCCTGCGCCTCGCCACCTAGAGCGATGTAGACATCGCCCCAGAACTTACGGTGAATGGCGGGAGGGTTCGCTTGGAGGCTGTCCTTACCCTCCCAGGGGGTGTAGGTGTAGTGCGGCTCAGCGTCCCATTGTTTATTGCCATCTACCACTTTAATCCGAATGGCGTTGTCGCGCTCGAAGGGATGCTGGGTATAGCCCTCGTAGGTCAGCGTGTAGCCTAGCACCTCGGTGGGCTGGTTTTTAATCAGCAGGATGCTCTCTTTGTGCTTGGAGAACATCACAAGCCCTGCCAGGCCCGCGATGAGTAGACCCGCTCCCGCATGGGCAAGATGCCCGCCAATGCTCAGCCGCCCGCCGGGTGACTTCAGGCGTGGCGCGATTAAGATACCATTGGCGATCACGCAGAACAGCGATGCGGCGAAGAGGAGCACCATGGCGGGATGCCGCAGCCCTAAATACATCCCGACTCCGGTAAAGACCATCGCGAGCACAATCGCGGCGAGGTAGGCGGGGAAGAGCTTTTTATAGGCACTCTGCGCATCGCCGTTTTTCCATGTCAGAAACGGCGCGGCTGCCATCAGGATCAGCATCCCAATCGCCGGGGCGTAGAGCGCTTTGTTGTAGAACTCTGGCTCTGCGGCCTGGCCCTTGGCACTCCAGAGCTTGCTGATGAGTGGCCCAGACATTCCCAGCGCCACAAAGAAGCCGATCAGTCCGACAATGATCCCCGCCGCAGCAAAGCCCGTCTCTCGGCTCAGAAAGGCAACACCAGTGCTCTTTTCGGAGCTTTTCGGAAAATCCCAGTTGCGAAGAACCAGCAGGCCCAGCGGGATAAAGGTCCACATCAAGACCCCACTCAGAATCAACCAGTAGCCATCGGTGCCTAGTGACGAGAACGAGTGCACCGAGAAGTCGGACAAGACTCCGGTTCGGGTGAGAAAGGTTCCGTAGAACATCGCGGCAAAAGGCAAGATACCCAGAAAGAAGTTGGGCTTGCGCCATGAGCCGTTTTTGTTCTGGAGCACCAGCCCATGTAGCAGTGAGGTCAGGATCAGCCAGGGAACTAGCGACGTGTTCTCAACCGGATCCCAGGCCCAGAAGCCGCCCCAGCCCAAGGTTTCGTAGGCCCAGTAGCCGCCAAGACTCAGCCCAAAGCCCAGGGTTGCAAACGAGAAGAGAGTCCACGGGAGAGCGGCCTTTGCCCAGCCATCCCAGTCTTTATGGAGCAGGCCGTAGATCGCCCAGACCGAGGGAAGTAGGGTGGAGGCAAAGCCCAGAAAGAGAATGGGGGGATGGATCACCATCCAGTAGTTCTCCAGCGACGGGTTCAGGCCACGGCCATCGGCGGGAATGGGGCCTGGCGGAACCGCGAAGGGGCACTTGACCAGCAGGATGCTCAGTAGATACACCTGCGCAATGCCAAAGATCGGCCACGCCTTGGCGCTGTTCTTGCCGCCTCTATAGGCTAGCCAGAACCCAAGGACGGCAGTCCAGAACGCCCAGAGGAGCATGGAGCCCTCTTGACCGCCCCAGAAGGCAGCCATGAGGTACCAGAGCTTCGTCCGTTTCGAGGTGTACTCGGCGACATAGTGAACCTGGAACTGGTGTGTGGCAATCAGATAGGCCAGGTAGGCACACGCCCCAATCACACTTGTCGTCGCCAGCGCCACAAAGCGCTTGGCCCAGAGGCAAAGTCCGTCTTTCTCCGCCTTGCCGCAGAGTACAAAAAGCACATTGGCGATCACGGTCGCTGCCAGTGCCAACCAGAGTAGTGTATATCCTAAGGGCATGATTAATCCGCCTTGACTTCCTCTTGATACTTGCTGGGGCACTTGACCAGCAGCTTACGCGCCTCGAAGTACTCTCCGTTCCAGCTTCCAATCGCCGTGACCTGAGTGGCTTGGTCGAAGCTGGCGGGCTTGGATTTTTTGAAACGCACCGGGATCGTCTCCCCGGTTTTTTCTTCTTTGATGGTAAAGTTTAGGGTGCCATTAAACTCAATCGGCTGGGAGCGATCCAGTGGCCCCATGATCTGAAAGACACGTCCCTGGCCCGCCTTGGCCTCTTTAAACGAAACATAGGGCGTGAGGTTGGTGACGAACTGTCCGGCCCCATAGGCAAGCGCTGCCATGATAAGGATCGCGGAGAGGGCCGTTCCCGGTTTCATCTTCATTGTTTATTCTCCAGCCGCGCCGCCCGTTTTTCCAGTGCGGTCGCTTTTTTGTCGAGTGTCCAGACAAAGGTGAAAATCCCCAGCCAGATCACGACGGCTACCAGTAGTAGAAAGGCCATATTCATGATGCTAACAGTCTACCTCCTCCAGAGCCAGCCGCGCACGATCTAGGCGCACGGCAATATTCTGAATCCAAAACATCATCCCGAGCAGCGGGGGGAGAATCGCCACATAGATCGCCATCCGGTAGCTTGGGCTAAACGCCGCGTTCTTGGGGTGCAGCGAGGGGAGATACTTCGGGATAACATAGCCCAACAGAGGTGTCATCACGGCAACAAAGATACCAAAGACCGCGCAGATCGCCGCGCGCTTCTCCCTGTCTTCGATACTGCCACGGAGTACAAAATAGGCGCAGTAGAGCAGCAGTAGCAAAAAGACACTGGTCTCACGTGGGTCCCAGTTCCAGAACTCGCCCCACTGGACATGGGCAAAGATCGAGCCTGTTGCGGTGGTGAGACAGCAAAAGAGAAGGGCGAGCCCCGCCGCCGATGCCGCTTTGGAGTCGTCGAGTAGCTCGCGCTTCTGGAGGTACTTCCATCCCTGCCAGCCCGATATCCATGCCGCAACGACTGCCACATAGGCACAGGGCAGATGAAGCGCGACAATGCGTGCCAGCTCGGGGTTGGCAAAGCCGACGGCGGCGGGGAGCTTGAGGAAGACATCTGCTAGCCCCAGTACCATCCAGACCCCGATCCCAATTTTTATCCCATTTTTCATTTAGTCGTTCCAGACAAAGTCAAAGAGCCAGAGCGAGAGGACAATAGCAACCGCACTGTAGAGCCCTAACATGAGCATATCGCCCGCCGCCACTTGCCAGACTGTCTTTGTCGTCCCTTGCATCCCGATCCCCAGCGCCGCTTTGGTTCCGTTGAGGCCCGCCTGAAAGACTGGCACCAAGAGCGGAAACGCCAGAGCCGCGAGCAGGCCGCCTCTCGCCGTGGTCTGCGCCACCAGAGCCGCCATCATGGTAAAGATCGCCGCAATCGCGAGGCTTCCCACTCCTAATACGAAACTGACGACCCCAACGTTCACCTGGTTGACCGGCAGCATCGAGAAGATGACGGGAGCGGTTAGGGCATTGAGCACTAGCATCAGAACCGTGTTGAAGGCAAATTTTCCCAGCCAGACATCCTGTGGGCGCGCGTGGAGCCGCAGAGCCATCGCCGTGGCGCGCTCTTCTTCTTGAATAAAGGCTCGCCCCAAGCCCGTGGCCGCTGTAAAAAGCGCCAGAATCCAGATCAAGGGGCCTTGGACATCGCCACTGGGGCTAAGCTTGTCCTTAAGGCCAAGCCCCAGGAGCATCAGCGAGCCGACCACGAAAAGCCCAACCCCCGAGAGCGCGACCCGTGTGCGCCACTCCGTTCGGACTTCCTTAAGAAAGATCGCGGTGACTCCTTGCATGCTGATCTCTATTTGTACCATTTTTCACAAAGATTGTCGAGGGGAACCACTAGAGGATTTCGGAGAGAAGTCCTCGAAAGAGAGAGACATGAAACGCGTACCGCTGGCGCTGCAAGTGCTGATCGGGGTTGCTCTTGGTGTCGTGCTGGGAGCGATTGTGGGCAAGGGCACCCTGACCGAGACTCTGGGGGCGATTGGGATTCTCTCGATCAAGGCGCTTCGAGCGCTGGCGGTGCCACTGGTTTTTTTTGCGGT